>WLHM01000144.1 GCA_009702725.1 Actinomycetota bacterium
ATTGCCCTGCAGCAAGTGCCGTCGGCGCTTGGTTACCCCGGCGAAGGCGAAAAAGTAGCATTGATCGCACTGTCATCCATTCAACAGTGGTTTGTCAGCCCAGACCTCGCCCCGGTACTGATCGCATTTGGGGTTGCCGCGAGCATGCTCCTGGCCCTGCGCTTTCGACCAGGGTTACCCGTTTCGCTTGTGGCCGTTGCCGTTGTGACACTAGCCGTGGTGATTACCGGAGTAGATGTAGCAACAATCGGGGCAATCCCAACGGGCCTTCCGGCACCTGCAATCCCGATGATTCCCTGGGGTCAGATTTCTGCGTTACTGCTGCCCGCCGCCGCCGTGGCAGCTTTGGCTGCACTCGAGAGTTTGTTATCGGCAACCGTCGCAGACGCAATGAGCGTGGGCGAACGCCATAACTCCAACCGAGAGTTATTCGGCCAAGGTATCGCGAACCTTGCCTCTCCACTTTTCGGCGGCATACCTGCAACCGCCGCAATCGCTCGCACCGCAGTAAATGTACGCACGGGAGCTAAGTCACGGCTCGCTGCTATTACCCAGTCGATTGCGCTGCTACTCGTTATCTTGGTGGCCGCGCGATGGGTCTCGTATATTCCCCTTGCCGCACTTGCCGGAGTTTTACTTGCGACCACAGTTCAGATGGTCGAGGTATCTAACCTGCGCACATTGGTGCGCACGACCCGCGGCGATGCCACGGTTCTCATCGTTACGGCGCTCGCAACAGTGATACTTGACCTTGTTACCGCAGTCATAATCGGGCTCGTGATCGCCGGCCTTTACGCACTCCGCCAGGTTGCCAAGTCAGCCCACGTTGATGAACTACCTCTTGATACCGGAGATCACAGCGAGGCAGAACTTGCCTTGCTAAACGCACATGTTGTTGCGTTTCGACTTGATGGTCCGCTCTTCTTCGGCGTCGCCCATACGTTCTTGCTCGAGGTGGCTGAAGTTAGCGACGTCCGCGTTGTAATTTTGCGGCTCTCTCGAATAAACACTCTGGATGCAACGGGTGCAGCGGTGCTGGGTCAAACTATAAAAACCCTTGAAGGCCGAGGCATCACCGTTCTCCTGTCAGGCATCAAACCGGACCATGAAAGTATCTTCAAAAAAATGGGTGTCTACGCCCATCTTTCGCATGAGAAACATGTCTTCGAAAGTACTCCGGCTGCAATCGAACATGCTCACAGCCACGTTCATAAAATGCCCGGTTAACAGTTCGAATTAGATTTATGCGGTCTAGAGATCAATGCTTTCCAGCATTTCGGTAACCAGAGCCGCAATGGGTGAACGCTCCGACCGCGTCAAAGTCACATGCGCAAATAGTGGGTGGCCTTTTAGTTTCTCAACAACCGCAACGACGCCATCGTGTCGGCCTACCCGCAGATTGTCGCGCTGCGCAACATCGTGAGTAAGAACGACCCGGCTATCACGCCCGATCCGAGAAAGCACGGTCAACAGCACATTTCGCTCAAGGGATTGGGCCTCGTCAACAATCACGAAAGCATCATGCAGCGAACGACCACGGATATGGGTTAGCGGTAAGACTTCAAGCATGCCTCGATCGAGAATCTCTTCAACGACTTCCTGGGTCGTCACAGCACCCAAGGTGTCAAAGACCGCTTGCCCCCAAGGTGACATTTTCTCGTGCTCACTACCCGGGAGGAAGCCGAGCTCTTGTCCGCCAACTGCAAATAACGGCCGGAACACGATTACTTTGCGGTGCTGACGGCGCTCAAGCACCGCCTCGAGCCCGGCACAAAGTGCCAACGCACTCTTTCCGGTGCCGGCGCGCCCACCCAGCGAGATGATCCCAATATCTGGATCGAGAAGTAGATCCAAGGCGATGCGCTGCTCAGCGCTACGTCCATGTAACCCGAACGCTTCGCGATCCCCACGAACTAGGCGCACCCGCTTGTCGGCGGTTACGCGACCAAGTGCGCTACCGCGTTCAGAGATAAGCACCAAACCCGTATGGCAAGCCAAGTCGCGCGCTACATCAAGATCAATAACTGAATCTTCATAAAGTTGATCGATGTCTGTGACCGCTACGTCAATCTCGGCCATTCCGGTGAAGCCGGTCTCAACAACCAACTCCGCGCGATACTCCTCTGCCATCAGGCCAACAGCTGAGGCCTTTACCCGCATTGGGAGGTCCTTGCTGACAAGGACGACATCACTGCCTTCATTGGACAAACTACGCGCCACTGCCAAAATGCGAGTGTCGTTATCACCTAGTTGGAAACCGGTCGGCAATACCGAAGTATCAATGTGGTTGAGCTCAACCCGCAAGGTGCCGCCCAACTCACCAACGGGCATCGTGGCATCGAGTCGCCCATGTGAAATCCGAAGATCATCTAGCAGCCGAAGTGCATTACGCGCGAAGTATCCGAGTTCTGGGTGGCTGCGCTTCGCCTCTAGTTCGATGATCACCACCACAGGAATGACAACGTCATGCTCATCAAAACGCAACATCGCTCGGGGGTCAGACAATAAGACCGAAGTATCAAGGACGTAAGTGCGGCGAGCGGGGCTGGGTTTTGGAGAGGTCACGAAGCCTCCTGTGCGGCCGCACGCGGCCTAGCGTGGAAACGGGTTCGCGGTTTGCGAACCCCGAGTCTGACGCTAAAGGGGCGGCGGCGGCATAGCGCGGTGACACGCCGGTAGCTAAACGCCGAACCGGCGCTTCCGATCGGCGTAGGCGCGAAGCGCGCGCAGGAAGTCAACGTGCCGAAAGTCAGGCCAATAGGCCTCACAGAAGTAAAACTCCGAGTGCGCACTTTGCCAAAGGAGAAATCCGGAAAGCCTTTGTTCACCCGATGTTCGGATAACAAGATCGGGATCTGGCTGACCTTTTGTATAGAGATGCTCAGTGATGTGCTCGACATCAATTATTTGGGCGAGCTCATCAAGGCTCGTGCCCTTGCTGGCTTGTTCCTGAAGTAGCGCACGCACGGCATCAACGACTTCGCGGCGCCCGCCGTACCCCACCGCGATGTTGACGAGTGACCCATCGACATCGGCCGTGGCCTCCTGTGCTTCCTTCAGCATCCGCGCAGTACGGTCCGGCAATAAATCCAAGGCACCGACCGGGTGCAGGCGCCACCTGCCTTGGGTAACCAGACCTGTCACCGTCTCTTCGATGATCTCAAGGAGCGCGCCGAGCTCAGGCTCAGGACGGCCTAGGTTGTCGGTGGACAGCAGCCACAAAGTAACTACTTCGACGTCGACTTCATCGCACCAACCGAGAAAATCAACGATTTTTGCGGCCCCAGCTCGGTGGCCGGCCGAAGATGATGAGCCCTGAGCGGTTGCCCAACGCCGGTTTCCGTCGAGAATTACTCCAATATGCCTTGGGCGATCAGCCGGCGGAATCTGCCCCAGGAGATTGCGTTCATAAACGCCATATAGAAGATTTCGGAGACCCACTAGGGCAGGTTACTCCGCTCGATCTACAGAAGTGCGACTTATCGCCCCACTAGGCTGCAGGGCGCCTCCTAAACACCGGGAATAAGTCGCAGAAAGCCCGTAAACCCGATGTATTTCAATCGCTATTCGACGCAACCTGTTTCGCTAACTCGACCGCTGAGGCAGTCGGGCGTTGGCAGGTGAATCCAAGACAAACGTAAGCGGTAGCCAATTCGCCCAGCGGCGGTCTTTCGCGCAGCAATGGCACACTAGAAAGTTCACCGGCAACTCTCAGCGCGGTAACCGCTCCCGGTGAAACAGACATCAGCGCGATCTGATGCAAGGTGGCGGCGGTGGGGTCTGATGGCGTCCCAATCATCGCACTCTCCAATGGGCCGGCGAGTAGTGCCGATGCCCCCGCTAAGCCCCAACCGGCTGCCCTTGGCGAGCGCAACGCCAAAACTTTTGCGGCACCTAATGCGCACTCCGCTATAGCTCGATACTCGCCGAGCCCGGTTAGCGCGGCAAAGGTAATGCACGCATTGGCGGTGGCAAACCAACCGGACGGCTCCGCATTGTCTGACGCGTCTCGCGGACGACGCACCAATGATGGAGCGTCGTCGGCGGTATCAAAGAAACCACCGTCACCGTCAGCGAAATGCTGAATTGCAATATCGAGTAGCATGCCGGCTAAAACTAGCCATTCATCAGCGCCCGTAACTTGATAAAGCACTAGAAAACCTTCGGCAACACTGCCGTAGTCATCGAGGACACCATTATTGTTGCCGGCTCGCCCATCACGCGAGGTGCGGCACAACCGGTCATCATCATGGGCGCCCAAATGCACCGCGAGCAATAGGTCCGCGGCCGCTAAGGCGGCTTCAATCCACTCCGGTTCAGCGAACAGCGCACCTGCTTCAGCCAGCGCGGCAATCGCCAGCCCATTCCAGGCCGCCACCACTTTGTCATCGCGACCCGGGCGCACCCGTTTGGCCCTGGCCGCAAGTAGAGCCGAGCGAACTCGCTCCCACCGGGGTAAATCCTCGGGCTCATCTATCAGCTGCAGGGTCGAAAGCCCATGCTCAAAGGTTCCCGACTCTGTTACCGCAAGTAATCCCGTGGCCCATTCACCATCTTCAACGCCAAGCACCTCGATAAGTTGCTGTGGCGACCAGGCGTAGAACAAACCTTCAACACCTTCACTATCGGCATCTAGTGCCGAAGCGAAGGCACCTTCAGGGGTTGTCATTTCACGA
>WLHM01000145.1 GCA_009702725.1 Actinomycetota bacterium
ACTCCGGAGTTGAGTCATGATCGCAATGAGTGTCGCCGAAATCGCTGAAATCCTGGGTGGCACGGTGCACCGGGTTGATACAACGGTAATCGTCAACTATTTAGTAACTGACTCTAGGCAGGCGGTGCCGGGTGCGATGTTCGTGGCCATTCGCGGTGAGAACTTAGATGGCCATGATTTTGCTGCAAGTGCGATTGGTAATGGGGCTTCAGTTGTGCTGGCTGGGCGCGAACTAGATGTGCCCTGCATCGTGGTGGCCGACCCGGTGCTTGCACTAGGTGCCCTTGCGCGCTGGGTGCGCGAGCATAAACTGAGTTGCAAGGTTATTGCGATAACGGGATCAAGTGGTAAAACAAGCACAAAAGATCTGCTCGCTCAAGTTCTAACAGCTGCTGGATCCACAGTGGCGGCAGTCGGATCCTTCAACACCGAGGTAGGTGTTCCACTTACCATCTTGCGAGCGGATGAGGCAACGCAGTTCTTAGTTCTCGAGATGGGTATGCGAGGTTCGGGGCATCTGACCTACCTCACCGATATCTCCTCACCCGATATCGCGGCCATCGTTAACATCGGTTCCGCCCATGTCGGTGTGGTCGGAACTCAGGAGATGGTGGCACGAGCTAAAGGTGAAATTATCGCTGCCTTGCCGCGCGATGGGATCGCAGTTTTAAACTTTGATGATGCGATGGTGATGGAGCAAGCAGATCGGACGGTGGCTCGGGTTGTTACCTGCGGTGAGGCCGTAGGTAGTGACATCCGGGCAACGGATGTTCGCCTCGATGACCAAGCGCGGCCGGCTTTTACCCTGGTGATCGAGGACTTGAGTGTGCCGGTTACTTTGCTTTACCACGGTCGGCATTTCGTTTCCAATGCGTTGGTCGCGGCCGGTATCGCATTCTCGCTAGGGGTAAATATCGAGACCATCGCGATGGCCTTGCGCGCAGCAACCCCCGCCAGTAAGTGGCGAATGGAAGTTCATCAACTACCTCGAGGTATCACCCTGATCAATGATGCGTATAACGCTAATCCGGAGTCGGTGCGCGCAGCCATCGATACCCTTGTGGCAATGGCCGCAGGACGACGCACCTGGATAGTTCTTGGTGAAATGCGCGAACTTGGTGCAAACTCTGAGGCCGAGCACACAAATATTGGCATATATGCAGCAGAAAATGGCATTGATGAGCTCATGTGCATTGGAGAGGGCGCTCGCCCAGCGGTTCTGGGGGCAGGCGAGGTGTCTGCGATCAATAACACTTGGGTAGCGGATTCAAGTAGTGCGATTAGTGCACTCGAAAGTAGACTTGTGCCTGGTGACGTGGTCTTGATTAAGGCGTCTCGGGGTGTTGGTTTAGATGTGGTGGCATCGGCACTCATGCAACTAGGTGCTGCATGAGACTTGTAGTTATAGCTGGGGCGATAGCCACTATTGTTTCACTAATCGGCACTCCGATCTTGATCAAGTTACTGAGCCGCCGCGGCTACGCGCAAGCCATCCGAGTGACGACCGAAACCGGTATATATCCCGCGCACGAGGGCAAACGAGGTACTCCGTCTATGGGCGGGGTGGCAATCTTGGCGGGTGTACTTGCCGGATACTTCATAACCCATTTGGTTACCTGGCGGCCGTTAACCGCATCCGGATTACTTATTTTGTTCTTAATGGTTGGCCTTGGGCTGGTTGGTCTCGCCGATGACTACCTGAAGATTTTCAAACAACGTAGTACCGGCCTACGGGCGCGCACCAAATTAATTGGCCAGGCGATTGTGGCACTTGCCTTCGCAGCGCTGTCGCTGCAATTTCCGGTGGATGGAAGCACACCGGCATCGATGGCGGTGTCATTCGTGCGTGATACCTCGCTGGTGCTGCCACTCGGGCTATTTTTGCTTTGGGTTTGGTTCTTGGTTACTGCCACGACAAACGGGGTGAATCTCACCGATGGGCTTGATGGGTTAGCCATCGGCGCCTCAACGATGACATTTCTCGCCTATGTTTTCATAAGTATTTGGCAGTACGGCCAAAACTGTGCCTTTGCTGATACCTCGACATGCTATTCCACTTTGAATCCACTGGATCTATCTATCGTGGCGGCCTCAGCGGCCGGGGCTTGCTTTGGTTTTTTGTGGTGGAATACCACCCCTGCGCGCATTTTCATGGGCGATACGGGCTCACTAGCCCTTGGTGGTGGCATCGCAGGTTTAGCGATCCTTTCAAGAACTGAATTGCTCCTTCCGTTGCTCGCTGGCCTCTTCTTAATCACCACCTTGTCAGTGATTGGCCAAGTAGGTTCTTTTAAGCTCACCGGGCGACGCATCTTTCGCATGGCACCTTTGCATCATCATTTTGAAATGCTTGGTTGGCCAGAGATCCAAATCGTTGTTCGGTTCTGGATTATCCAGGGGCTTTGCATTGGCGCAGGCCTGACGCTCTTTTACGCTGAATGGGTTCGCGCGTGATCGCGTCATTGAACCGTGATTCTGATTGGTCTAGTTATCACGTCGTGGTTGCGGGCATCGGTATTGCTGGCTATGCCTGCGCCGATGCGTTAATGCAATTAGGTGCGCGCGTAACAGTAGTTGATAGCGGTGATGGGCCCATGCAACGAGAACGTGCAGAAATCCTGCGCACTCTTGAGGTCTCGGTCGAACTTGGGTATGTCGGTGACGTCCCAGCCTGTGACCTATTAGTGGTTTCGCCCGGGCTACGCCCCTCACATCAATTGATTACCTCAGCGATTGGGGCTGGCACCCCGGTGTGGGGTGAATTGGAGCTAGCCTGGCGGCTCCGACCAAGTAAGTCACCCGCACCTTGGCTGGTGGTTACTGGAACAAACGGTAAAACTACCACCACCATGATGTTGGAGTCGATGCTTAGCGCAGGCGGATTCAATGCGGTGGCTGCGGGCAATATCGGCACTTCGCTGGTGGATGTAGTGATGCATGACTCGTACGAGGTGATTGCGGTAGAGGTTGGCGCGCCCCAGTTACCCTTTCTGCACTCGATGAGTCCGCATTCAGCGGTCTGCTTGAACATTGCTGATGATCACCTTGACCATTTTGGGTCGAAAGCGGCATATGTGGCCGCAAAGGCAAAGATTTTTGAGCGAACTCAGATCGCCGCCGTGTATAACGCCGATGACTTGGCGACGCGACTCCTGGTTGAAGAAGCAGATGTAGTAGACGGGTGTCGAGCGATCGGCTTTACGCTCGGGGTTCCGGGTTTATCGATGCTTGGGGTGGTCGACGGGGCTTTGGTCGACCGCGCGTTCATCCCTAATCGTCAAGATATGGCCCAGGAGTTAGCGCTGGTAAGTGATGTGCAACCGAATGCGCCACATAATGTGGCAAATGCGTTGGCCGCGGCGGCCTTGGCTCGGGCATTTGGGGTGGAGGCAAAAAAGATCCAAACAGGCCTTCGGACTTTTGTGCCCGCGGCACACCGCATTGCATACGTGGCGACAGTAGATGGCGTGGATTTTGTGGATGACTCAAAAGCGACAAATACTCATGCAGCGCTGACCTCACTGCTGGCATACCCAAAGGTGGTTTGGCTTGCCGGCGGCATGGCTAAGGGCCAGGAATTCGCGGACCTAGTACAGCAGTCGCGTGCGCATTTACGCGCGGTAATTGTCATCGGCGTTGACCGGGAGATTATTGCCGAATCTGTATCCCGACACGCCCCGGATGTCCCCATCTTGAGCATGGATCGGACCGACACTGGTGTCATGCGAGAGGTCGTCAAGGCGGCCATGGGTTTCGCGAAACCAGGCGATACCGTGCTGCTGGCACCGGGATGTGCATCCTGGGACATGTTCACGGATTACGGCCATCGTGGTGCGACCTTCGCCGATGCGGTGCGCGAGTTTGTGGCACTAGGCGCCGGTGATCAACGGTGACCGCTATCGATCATGGCGGGGAGCAAGCCACTGCTGACCGCGAGACTGCGGACCGACGGCTGTCGGCACGAGTCAAAGTGCGACTCGCCCACCCACTAAGTACATATTACCTGCTCATCGGCGCATCAATGTTGTTGCTTGTTCTCGGTGTGATCATGGTGTTGTCGGCCTCAAGTATTGAAAGTTACCGGGTATTTGGATCGGCGTATACCTTGGCTCAACGGCAGGCGATGTTTGCGGTGATAGGCGTGATCGTCATGATCATCGCGGCCCGAACTGCCATCGTGTTCTGGCGGAAACTTTCGTGGCTCCTGCTCTCCATCGCGTTGCTACTACTAGTCGCTGTGTTGTTTATTGGCGTTGAGGTTGCCGGGCAACGTAACTGGATAGATCTCTTCGGGCCGTTTCGCCTGCAGCCGAGTGAGTTTGCCAAATTTGCACTGATCGTGTGGGGCGCTGACCTGTTAGCCCGCAAGAGCAATCTACTAAGTAGTTGGAAACACCTTCTCATCCCCTTACTGCCGGTCGCCGGCTTCATGATGGTGCTGGTGCTGCTAGAAGGCGATTTCGGCAACGCATTCATGCTGGCGGCCATCACCTGCGGCATGCTCTTTGCAATTGGTGCGCCACTTCGGCTCTTTGCGCTAATTGCCGGGCTGGGCGCATTAGGAGTTTGGCTCCTAACCATCGCTGCGCCTTATCGGATGGAAAGATTCTC
>WLHM01000146.1 GCA_009702725.1 Actinomycetota bacterium
TCAAGGTTTTGATTACCAAGTCGCAGCAGCGTCGAGATTTCAGTTGGCCACCGACTTAGGCCGTTGGCCAGCCCGTGGGTCAAGGACGCGGAGCAAAACCCACCATTTCTCCCAGTAGCTCCACCAGCGATCCGACCGCCTTCGAGAATTAACACGCTCCACTCAGGGTGCTCTTCCTTGGCAAGGATCGCCGTCCAGAGCCCGCTGAATCCAGCTCCAACCACACACAGGTCCGCGGTCGTATGTCTCGCTAAAGGTGGGAGCGCCGCCGGGCGGCCTGGGTCATCAAGCCAAAAAATCTCATTGCGGGCGTTAACCAGCGATCTGGCGGAAGCGTCGGTTTGTGTGTCGTCGAACACGGATTGAGCCTTTCGGAGAGGAGACCATCGGAAACCGAGATCGACACCTCGGTGATCCCACCAGTCCCCTCAACCAAATCGCGGCCTCACCCGAGGCCTTTGCCGAAAACTCAGAGGTCAAGTTGACATTAGTTTTTTGCGGCGCCGGTAGCTGACCAATTGGCTACTAAGCACAACCAGTAGCGCAATCACAAATACCAGTGTAGCCAGCGCATTAACCTGCACCGGTATTCCACGTTGGGCTGCTCCCCAAATGAAAATTGGGAAGGTTACCAAGGTGCCAGCATTGAAATAACTTATGATGAAGTCGTCGAACGACAGGGAGAAACCGAGTAGGGCGGCTCCGGCGATACCTGGGGCTACCAGTGGCAACGTTACGTACCTGAAAGTGGATTTCGGATCGGCATATAGATCTCGTGCAGCTTCCTCAAGGCGTGGATCAAGGCCCTGCAGCCTGGCTTTCACGGTAACAACCACAAACGAGATGATGAACATGATGTGCGCGATAATTACCGTCCATTGACCCAGCGGGAATCGCAGGTTCAAAAACAGTGCCAAGAGGCTCGAGCCCATAACGACTTCAGGGGTGGCCATAGGCAGGAAGATCAGTAGGTTGGTGGTGCTGCGGCCGCGAAAACGGTACCGCACCAATGCGAACGCAATCATCGTTCCCAGCGCCGTGGCTACGACTGTTGAGATAATTCCGATTTGAATACTCGTTGCGAATGATGAGCAAACTCCTGGAACCCCGCAGAGATTAGTCCAGGCATCGGTCGAGAATTGCGTCCAACTGATATTGAACTTACCCGATGGCTTATTGAAACTTAAGATCGCAACAACAGCGATCGGGATGAATAGGTAAATCAGGACGAGAATCGCGACGATCCCCAAGAGATTTCGCCGAAGCCAGCGCATCAGAGTAAATCCTCCGTCCCGGCCCGGCGGATATACGTAAATACCATCACCAAGATCGCAGCCATCAAAACAAATGACAGTGCGCTGGCGGTCGGGTAATCTCGAAATTCAATGAAGTTGGTCTGGATCACATTGCCGATCATTCGATCCTTGGTAGATCCAAGTAACTCGGCATTGATGTAGTCACCAGCTGCTGGAATGAAAGTTAGCAAAGTGCCCGCCACTACCCCCGGCAGCGACAGCGGCCACGTGATCTTGCGGAAAGTCGCCACACCTGAGGAATACAAGTCGCTGGACGCCTCAATTAGGCGCGGATCAATCTTTTCGAGTGCCGCATATAGAGGCAAAATCATGAAAGGCAGGAAGTTATATGTCAAGCCCGCGACCACGGCAATGCCGGTGTTTAGGATTCGATCATCTGGCAGTAAGTGAAGTGCATTAAAGAATGAGGTGATCGGGCCTTCGTCCGCCAAGATGGTGCGCCAGGCGTAGGTGCGAAGTAAGAAGGATGCGAATGACGGAGCGATCACTAACACTAAAAGCAGCGGGCGCCACTTACCGCCCTTCATCGCAATGAAGTATGCCAATGGGTAGGCGATAACAAGAGCCAACAGGGTCGCAATGCCAGCATAGATAAACGACCTCAGGAATTGCGGCCAGTACTCGGCCATGGCATTCGTGTAGTTACCTAGTTGAAAGCCGGCCTGATATTTTCCCATTTTGCCAGGAACCGGCTCCTGTAAACTGGTCATGAACAAGGTAACGAACGGGATCGCAAAGAATATCGCCAACCAAGTCATGCCCGGAAACAAGAGCAGGTATCCGGAACGGGAACGGCGCTTGGCTACCACCACCGGCTTACTCGGCCCTGCAACCAGGATTGGTGACACTGCTAACCACCGAGGTTTTCTAGGCCGAATGTGTGTTCGGGAGCCCAATGAAGTAGCACTTCATCGCCAACCGAGCAGCGGTCGCCGACAATTACATTCTGTTCGAAAACAGTGAGTTCTTGATCCCATGGTGTGCGCACCAGGTATTGGGTCGATACACCCGCATATGAAACATCGGTTACTCTGCCGGAAATTTTGTTATGCGACTCAGGCGCTCGATGGCCATCGGGGGCGTCGAGGACGGTCATCTTCTCCGGCCGAACGCCCACGATCATATTGTCAGTTGTTGCACTAGATCGCGCGGCCGGCACCACATAAGTTTGCCCATAGGCAGCCACCAAAATATCGTCACCGCTGCGACCTTGAGCCGTACCGTTAATAAGGTTTGACTGACCCAAAAAGTTTGCTACGAACACGGTTTTAGGCAGTTCGTAGATATCAGCTGGGTTACCCAACTGCTCTATCCTACCAGCGTTCATGATCGCGACGGTGTCGGCCATCGTCATGGCCTCCTCTTGGTCATGGGTCACATGCACAAAGGTGGTGCCAACTTCACGTTGAATGCGCTTAAGCTCAATTTGCATTTGGCGTCGCAATTTGAGGTCGAGTGCGCCAAGCGGCTCATCAAGTAGTAGCACATCAGGCTCATTAATCAGCGCACGGGCCACCGCAACCCGTTGCTGCTGCCCGCCGGATAGCTGGGTGGGCTTTCGCCTGGCCATCGCGCTCAGTTCAACTAGCTCCAGCATCTGGTTCACCGGTGTCTTGACATCCTTGATGCCGCGACGGCGCAACCCGAATGCCACGTTTTCGAAAATGTCCAAGTGCGGAAACAGTGCATACGATTGAAAAACTGTATTTACCGGGCGTTGAAAGGCCCGCAGGTTCGTGATGTCCTTTGAGCCAATATTGATTGTGCCCGAGGTTGGATCTTCGAGCCCCGCGACCATCCGCAGGGTCGTTGTTTTACCGCAACCAGATGCTCCGAGCAACGCGAAAAATGATCCGGCGGGGATTGTCAAAGTCAGATCATCTACCGCAGCGACATCGCCAAACTTTTTGGTGAGATTTAGCAGGTGAAGATCCTCGACCTGTTTTATCGCTCCGGCCACGCGCTAGTTTCCGATCGCTGTCTGGAACTCGCGCTCGTACTTATCGCCCTGTTCGGGAGTCAGCGCTTTGAACACATAAGTGCGATCGAGGGTTGCCGCTGACGGGAAAATGAATTCACTTGCCGCCAATGCCGGGTCGATTTTTTCCATTTCAGCTTTGGCCCCTTCGACCGGACAGATGTAGTTCACATAAGCCGCGACTTCAGCTGCCACCTTTGGATCGTAGTAATAGTTCATGATCATCTCGGCGTTCTTCTTATGCGCTGCGAGGGCCGGGATCAACATATTGTCGGTCCAGAGCATGCCGCCCGACTCGGGGATCTCGAAACCGAAATCCTCACCCAGGGCGAACAGGTCACCGGACCAACCAATAACCGCGATTACGTCACCTGATTCAAGTGAGGCGATGTAGTCATTACCGGTTACTTGACGGATCTGGCCACTATCGACCTGCTTGGTTAGCTCTTCAATTGCTTGGCTGAACTGATCGTCGGTGAAATCGGATGGATTATTTCCCTGCCAAGCCATGATGCAACCCATCGTGTCTCGCATCTCGGACAGCACCGTGATCCGCCCCTTGAGCTTGGGGTCAAAGAGTTGGTCCAACGTGGTGATCTTGTCGCTTCCGAGCGTGTCCTTCAACGCCGACTTGTTATAACCGAGGCCCCCGAAACCCGACTGCCAAGGCAGTGAGTAATCACGTGGCTTATCGAATGCCACATCAGCCAACCGCGGTATCAGGTTCTTGCTGTTCGGAATATTGGCCTTATCAAGTTTTTGCGCGTAGCCATTTTCAATCCACAGAGCTGCCATCCAGTCGGTAAGAACGACGAGATCACGCCCGATATCTTGGCCTTGCTCAAGCTGGGTGCGCACTTTGGCGTAGAACTCATTGTTGTCATTGACATCTTCGGTGTAAGTGACCGCAATCCCATTCGCGTCTTGAAAAGCCTTAAGGGTTGGGTACTCGCCAGTCTCGTCGTTAATGTCCAAGTAAAGGGGCCAATTCGACCAGTTAGCAGTTTTGTCCGTATCTGACAGATCAGCGGCGGTGCCCGCGGCTGGTGCGCCGGTTGCAGTACCCGCGTCACTACCCGAGGCACCGCATGCGGTCGCGGCACTTGCCACCCCGCCGATGCCCGCCGCCTGAAGTAACCGTCGACGGGACAGCGAACTCTTGGCCAGCCCGGCTATTTGGACAGCTGCCTCGGATACTTGATGCGACATTGGGTTCCTCTCAGGTTGCGAATAACTAACGGGTGGTCTCCGAGTCAACTCTTGGCCCATTATTGCCGAAACCGCACTATTTGGAGCCCCCAA
>WLHM01000147.1 GCA_009702725.1 Actinomycetota bacterium
AGGGCTTCGGGGATGAGCTCACCTGGCTCCGCTTGCTTACCCTGGTACTTATCAAATAAGCGCCCGGCTTCCAAATATGGGGCCGAGGCGAAAAGATTTTCACGCAGATCCATTATCAGGAGTTTGGGGCTGAGGGGTTTGCCGGTGTTCCAGGCCGGGCACTGCGACTGGCAGCGTCCACACTCGGTGCAGGCCATGAAGTCGATGTAGTTCTTCCAGGTGAAGTCTGAGATGTGGCCCTTACCAAACGAGGCATCATCGGGTGGGTCCTCGAAGTTGACCGGGGCACCCTTGTAATAGATGGGCAGCAACGGGCCAAGGGCATCGGGCCGGCGCGAGGTGTAGACATTTACCGGAGCGGTGGCGATATGTAGATGCTTTGAATGCAGCACGATCAGTAAGAAGACGAGCACCACACCGATCTGGAGCCAGATCCCGACCGTCTCGACAATTACCAAGGTTTCTTCGCTCAGGCCCGAGAACCATGTACCGACCCAGTCGGAGAAAAATGCGCCACTTTCAAAAGGCAGGTTGCCAAGTGCCGCCTGCGCCCCTCGGTACAGGAACAATGTCCAGACCACATTGAAAATCATGAACAAGATAAGCCAGGCACCCCTGGTGTGGCTGCCAAAGAATCGTGAGGCGCGACCTTCCTTGGCTGGGTTATTGGTCAGGCGAATAATCGCGAACAAACCAATGCCCACGAGAACCAAAACCCCGAATAGGTCCTCAAGAAATCCAACAATTGCCCAACTTCCAACCACTGGTATGGCGAAGTCAGCCACGAAGAGGGCGCCGTAGGCCTCCAAGATCGTGAGACCAAGAACCAAGAAACCCCAGAACGCAAATACGTGTGCAACACCCGGTATTGCCCATTTGAGGAGTTTGCGCTGCCCAAGGACCTCGGTGGCCTCGGCCTCAACTCGGCGGGGAGCATTCTTAGTGCGGCCTACCGCCGCCTTGCCGGAGCCCACCAACGTAAAGAGGAATAGCCCGCGCTTAGCTGCCAGCCCGAGAAGGACAACAGTGAGTATTACGCCGACAACAGCGCGAAGAAGCACGGTACCTCCATGCAGAAATGAATCCAGTCAGCAACAGTCTTAGTTACTGAGCGTACTGGAGTCAGATCACCACGGCAGTCGGAACTTGCCCAAGAGCGACTAACGCCACATCCTGCAGGTCTTCGGGGTGGGCCTTCGCGTAGGTGGTTAGGTCCTCGATCATTTGCGGGGTCCAGAACATCCTTAGATGGGTAGAAACCGCCTCGATCGCCGCCAATTGGTGGAGGTGGCTGCAGTTAGAGGTGATTTCATTTGCCATACGCACCAAGGTTGCGGTTGCGTCCTCATGAACCTCCGGATGCAGTTCTTCTAGGCCGAGTTCGTGGGCTGAGGCAACTCCACCGGCTTCGAGAGTTGGCCGCACTTCGACAGCCGTGACCTTGTACTCCGGGCAGTTGGTGGCCCAATCAGAATAATCGGTGGTAACCACGTTGGCTCCGCTGATCGGGAAATGAAAAGTCGTGTAGACGACACCGGGAGGCACTCGCGCAGAGATGCGCGCGCGCAATTTAGTCTTACCGACGCGGCTGGCTAGTTCGACCCAGGTGCCATCGGCTACTCCCCGGAGTTCTGCGTCTGATTCATGAATATCCAAAAAGTCTTCGGACTGCCAAATCACATTTGCGGTCCGCCTCGTTTGGGCGCCGACGTTGTATTGGCTAACGGCACGGCCCGTGGTGAGGAGTAGCGGGTACCGCCTTGTCGAGCGCTCGGGGGTCGGCATGTAAGGGGTTTCAATGAACCGACCCTCACCGCGGGTGAATTCACTAACGTGCATTGTCGGTGTGCCTTCGGGGTGCTCGGCATTGCAAGGCCATTGAATGCTGCCCAACTCATCTAGCTTCGCGAACGAGACCCCGGCAAAGGTTGGGGTGATCTGGGCTATTTCATCCATGATCTCGGATGAATTGTTGTAGTGCATCGGGTAACCGAGGGCTTTTGCGAGGTCGCAGGTGACTTCCCACTCTGACTTCCCGGTACGACTCGCCATGATTGGGCGCACTCTGTTTATGCGTCGCTCGGCATTGGTGAAGGTTCCGTCCTTCTCCAGGAAAGAGGTCCCGGGTAGGAAGACATGGGCGAAGGCAGCGGTCTCATTGATGAAAAGATCTTGCACGATCACCAGCTCCATTGCGGCGAGTGCATTGGTGACATGTGTGGTGTTTGGATCAGACTGCGCGATATCTTCGCCCTGAATATAAATACCGCGGAAACTGCCGACAACTGCGGCGTCGAGCATATTGGGGATGCGCATCCCAGGGGCCGATTGCAGTTCGCGCCCCCAAAGCGCCTCGAATTGCTCGCGCACGGTGTCGTCAGAAACATGACGGTAGCCGGAAAATTCATGCGGGAAGGAACCCATGTCGCATGCCCCTTGCACGTTATTTTGCCCGCGTAAGGGATTCACGCCAACGCCAACGCGTCCAATATTGCCGGTGAGCATGGCCAAATTTGCCATACCAATCACCATCGTTGAGCCTTGGCTGTGCTCGGTGACTCCAAGCCCGTAGTAGATCGCGGAGTTTGGGCCGGCGGCATAAAGTCGGGCCGCACCCCTTATCTCTTCGGCCGGCACCCCAGATGCTTTAGCCACCGACTCCGGGCTGTTTTCCGGCAGGTTGATGAACTCAGCCCACGCTGCGAATGACTCGTCTTCACAGCGACTGGCCACGAAAGCCTCGTCGAATAACCCTTCGGTAAAGATGACGTGAGCCAAAGCATTGACTACTGCGACATTGGTACCGGGTTGCAGTTGCAGGTGATAGTCGGCTTCGATGTGGGGTGATCGCACCAGGTCGGTGCGCCTTGGGTCAACCACAATAAGTTTTGCACCGGCGCGCAGGCGGCGTTTCATACGCGAACCAAATACCGGATGAGCCTCGGTCGGGTTGGCGCCGATAACCAAGATGACGTCAGTCTCTTCAACCGACTTGAAGTCTTGGGTGCCTGCTGAGGTGCCGAAGGTTTGTTTGAGTCCGTAACCGGTTGGTGAGTGGCAAACCCGGGCACAGGTATCAACATTGTTGTTACCGAATGCGGCGCGCACAAGTTTTTGTACTACATACACATCTTCATTAGTACATCTCGATGAGGTGATACCGCCGATACTGTCGACACCGTGCTCCGCCTGAATTGCCTTGAGCCTTTTGGCGGCGTAACCGATGGCCTCGTCCCAAGTTACTTCCTGCCAAGGGTCGGTGATGGATTCGCGAATCATCGGATTAAGCACGCGATCTGGATGGGAGGCGTAGCCAAAAGCAAAGCGACCTTTAACGCACGAGTGCCCCTCATTTGCCCCACCATCCTTGTAGGGCACCATTCGAACGAGCTCGTCACCGCGCATTTCGGCCTTGAAGGTGCATCCAACACCGCAGTAGGCGCAAGTGGTCAGCACGGTTCGGGTAGGCATACCCAGCTCAATTACTGCTTTTTCTTGCAGGGTTGATGTTGGGCACGCCTGCACGCAGGCCCCGCATGAAACACATTCACTCTCAAGGAAATTGAGACCACCGGGGCTGACTTTGGAATTGAAACCTCGGCCTTCAATGGTGAGCGCGAATGTGCCCTGAACCTCACTGCACGCACGCACACAGCGGCTACAAACGATGCACTTGCTTTCATCGAAGGAGAAATAAGGATTACTGTCGTCGGTCGGTGCATCTAAGTGGTTCTCACCGGCGTACCCGTAGCGCACATCACGTAATCCAACAACGCCCGCCATATCCTGCAGTTCGCAGTCGCCATTGGCCGGGCAGGTTAGGCAGTCAAGTGGGTGGTCAGAAATGTAGAGTTCCATGACCCCGCGGCGCAATCGATCAATTTTCGGCGAAGTGGTGTGAACCCGCATTCCTTCTTCGCACGGGGTAGTGCACGACGCGGGCGTGCCCTTCTTTCCATCAATTTCTACCAGGCATAGGCGGCATGACCCGAATGGCTCGAGTGAATCGGTGGCGCAGAGTTTCGGGACGGGGATGCCAGCCTCGCTTGCAGCGCGCAGCACTGAGGTGCCTGCCGGCACCGAGACCAGGTGACCGTCAATCTCAACAGCGACGGTGGCTTCAGCGTTCTTTCTCGGGGTCCCGTAGTCGAGTTCGCGCATGATTGTCATTTTTGAAAATCCTCTGGGAATTGGCGAAGTGCACTTAGCACTGGCATCGGTGTTAATCCGCCCATGGCACACAGTGAACCATCGGTCATTAGGTCGCACAAGTCATTGAGGAGATCAAGATTTGCAGTCCGATCGATGTTGTTTATGACTTTGTCTATCACTTCGACGCCGCGCACCGATCCAACTCGGCACGGTGTGCACTTACCGCAGGACTCTTTCGCGCAAAATTCCATCGCGAAGCGAGCTTGCTGCGCCATGTCTACTGAGTCATCGAACACGACGATGCCTCCGTGCCCGAGCATGCCGCCGGCGGCGATGAGTGCTTCGTAATCCATGGCTACTTCTAGCCCACTGGCCGGGAAGTAAGCACCTAGTGGGCCACCGACTTGCACCGACCGCACCGGTCGACCGGATCGGGTGCC
>WLHM01000148.1 GCA_009702725.1 Actinomycetota bacterium
GGCATGCGACTCAGCCAATTCGCGAATCATCGCTAATGACCGGCCCCTTAGAGCCGACTAATCAGGCTTATGCCATGGCGAAGATCGCTGGGATTTTCTATATCGAGGCGCACCGCACCCAGTACGACCGACGGTGGATTTCGGCGATGCCGACCAACCTCTATGGCCCGCGCGATAACTTCGATCTGCAAAGTTCACATGTGCTCCCCGCATTTATCCGTCGCTTTCATGAGGCGAAGGTCTCGAATGCAACCAGCGTTACCGTTTGGGGCACCGGCACCCCTCGCCGGGAGTTCTTGCACGTTGATGATCTTGCCCAAGCCTGCCTAGTACTGCTGCAAAATTACGACTCGCCCGACACCATCAACGTTGGTCTCGGCGACGATATGCCGATTAAAGAACTCGCCGAGACGGTTGCTTCGGTAATCGGTTACCAAGGTGCGATCGAATGGGATTCAGCCAAACCCGATGGCATGCCACGTAAATTGCTCGACACCACTCGGATTAATGAGCTGGGCTGGAAGCCGCAAATCTCACTTCGCGACGGGCTAGCCAGCACCTACGAGTGGTATCTGGCAAATGTTGCCTGATTCTCCGAAGCAGGTACTACTAGTAGGCCGGCGCAGTTTGCTGGTGCGCCTCACGTGCAATGAGGGCCTTCGCCCCGCACTTCTTGAGCTCCTTAACACTTATACCGATGGCATCGCAGAAGAGCCCGGCACCGAAGTCTTCGTTGTTTCACTTGACCCAGACTCCGAAAATATTGTTTGGCTCTATGAAGTTTTTAAGGATGAGAACGCCGAAAACGATCATCGCCGGTCGGGCGGGTTTGCTGTACTAATGGGCCAGATGCCACCGCTACTAGATGGCCCACCGGCAGTGCTGCGCATGGACCCCCTGCGGATGTCGCTGCAAGAAGGTGTGCTGCAAGAAGACTTCACTTTTTAGGTAAGACATTCATGATCCGCCATAAAAAATGTTAACTAAATGGTGGGCGCTCATCAAGACGAACACTGGCGCGCCCCGCAGTACGCCAAAGCCGCGCGGTGGTGTCTTTGTCTTCTTCGGTAATCAAGTTGCCCATCACTCGAAGTGCGACGGTCATCAAGACGCGTGAGCGCATCCCCACTGGCCCAAATGTTGGTAAGAATTTAGGCACGGTCAGGAAACCGGCGAGCCTGCGTGCGATCGAGAAAGCGGTGCCGTAACGCGCCCTCAATAACGGTGGCCACTGGGTCTGATAATCAAGTAGTTGATTCGGGATTGTGTTAGCAAGTAATTGTGCAGCGAGGTGACCGGTCTCCAATCCATAGTCAATGCCTTCACCATTCAACGGGTTGACGCACCCCGCAGCGTCACCGATCAACATCCAGTTTGGCCCGGCCACACCACTGACGGCGCCTCCCATCGGCAGCATCGCGGAGCGCGGAGCCCGGATATCACCCTCGAGTTGCCAATCTTCTCGCTGCTGATCTGCGTAGTGCTCCATCAATCCGCGCAGGTTGACATCCGCAGACCGTTTTTCGGTTGCTAAGGTGCCGACACCGATGTTGACTTCGCCGTCACCGAGTGGAAAAACCCAGCCGTAGCCGGAGAGTAATTCACCCGTTTGCCCACGCAATTCAAGATGTGATGAAATCCAAGGGTCATCACTTCGCTGACTTTTGATGTATCCGCGCGCCGCAACCCCATAGGCGGTGCTGCGGTGCCAGGCGCGACCGAGCACTCGGCCAAGTTGTGATCGCACCCCATCGGCAACTATGACTCGCTTACAGGTTATCTCGCGTTTTCCGGTGCCGTTGTCGAAAATCACCGCAGCAACACGGCCATTTTCGATTCGCGCATCAACTGCCCGGTGGCCCTCAATTGCGGTTACTCCGGCATTAAGTGCCACCTGCCGGATGGCGTGATCGAGTTCAAGTCGCGGTACTGCGCCACCGTAATTCGGTAACGACCCACCTGGCCAAGGCAAATAGAGGGTTCGGCCGAAACCTGCAGCCCGCAAACCATAGTTGCGGGCCCGACCAGCGAGCCAAGGAGTAAGCCCCAATTCATCAAGTTCGGCGATAGCCCTCGGGGTTAAGCCATCACCGCAGGGCTTGTCTCTTGGAAATGACTCAGCGTCGACGAGGGTTACGTCAAGACCGGCACGGGCAGCCCAGGTTGCCGCAGCAGAGCCGGCCGGGCCTGCGCCGACGATCAGCACGTCTGTGTCCGTTCGTTGCGGGCCCATGATTGCCCCATTCTCCCCGTCGGTTCGAACCTCGCCACTCGTGGGGCAGATTCAGAAGAGCCTGAAACCTGACCCCCCTTCGATGGACAGTTGCATAGGCATGCGAATTCAGTTTTAAAACTCGCCTAAGTTCGCCTAATATCTAGGAATGCGCAAACTCATCACCGCACTGATATCCCTTGCCGTTCTCGCCGCTGCTGCATTCATTGCGCCGGCAATCACCTCTGCGGTTGGTGGCACTGGTTCATATGCAGCATGGGTCGCAAGTGGTGCAAACGCGGACGCAACTTTCGCGAACACTGAGTTTCCTGCGGTAAGTGCCGAGGTGAATCCCGGCAGCATAAGCGCACCTTCAGGTGCATCGGTGTGGCTTACCGAGGGCACCGCATTCGGTGCTGTCTATGGATCATCGCGCAATCACCCATATCTATCCGTGGGCCTGCCAGGTGGCAAAAATGAAGGTTCATTGACTTTGACTTTCGCGGATGGAACTACGCCCGGCACCTGGGGATTTGCCTTGGGTGATATCGATGCAGAGGACGTAACGATCACAGCGACCAGCACAAAAGGGTCTGAACTTGATGTCTCCGCTTGGTTTAAAGATGCCTTCAACTATTGCAATACTTCACCGAAACCAACTAGCTGCCCCGCCGGAACGTCGACCGGAGAGCCGACTTGGAATGCCGAAACCGCAACTCTCAAGGGTTACGCAGATGGGCACGACACTAGTGGTGACGCCGCATGGTTCCAGCCGTCGAAAGAAGTTAAGACGCTGACACTTACCCAGAAAAAGATAAGTGGTTTCCCTTCTTATCAATTGTGGATTGCCGCTGACGAGGGCATCACTGTCGCTGCTTCACCAGAGCCATCTGAAACCGCAGTTGACTGCACGGTCGGTGAGGTTACCCAACTCGTTAATGGCGGATTCGAAAGCCCAGTGTTGGCCGCAAAAACTTTCAAACAAATCAACGAAGCCAACGTGCCCGGTTGGAGCACGACCGCATCGGATCACTTGATTGAGCTTTGGTCAGATGGATTCAATAAAGTGGAATCACCGGCTGGATCTCAATTTGCTGAATTAAATGCCACACAAGACTCTGAGCTCTTCCAGGTTGTACCAACTGTTCCAGGGCAAGAACTAACTTGGACGCTCTACCACCGGGCCCGCGCAGCAGCAGCTATCGGGGACACCATGAGTGTGCGTATTGGTGCGGCAGGGGCTGATCCAGATTCAGTGACCGAATTCACCGATGCACTCAGTGACGGCTGGGTATTACACACCGGCATCTACGTTGTGCCAAAAGGTCAAACCGAGACGCGATTTGGGTTTGCATCAGGACGCACCGCATCCGGAAATAAGAGCATCGGGAACTTCCTGGACAACATAAATTTCACCGCAACGGAATGTCTTAGCGCACAAGCTACAGCGCAACCCGCGAGCCCTTCCTCTTCCGCAAGTGCTACGCCTTCACCGTCAGTCAGTGCCACCGCAACACCGTCACCCTCAGCGTCACCCTCAGTCAGCACCACCGCCACCGCAGAACCATCACTCAAGCCGACAGCTCCGGTCGAGGTTCTCCCAGACGAGCCAACCGTGATAACCGTTGCTGACCTTCCCAAAGTCCCAGCAGGTGCTGAACCGACACAGGTAACTCAGCCCGATAACGGCAAGGCTCAGATCAATAATGGTGAGATCTCCTACACACCCGAAAAGGGTTTTGTTGGCACCGATGAGTTCACCGTGACCTTCACACAGAAGGACGGAAGTGAAACTGCCGTAGTAGTAACGGTCTCCGTTGGCAAGGACCAGGTGCCAACGCCCGCCATCACCCTGCCGGTCAAATTAGTCAACGGCACCAACTTGCTTCTCGCAAAGCAGGTTGTGACAAACGCTGGAAATGTTGTGAAGGTTTCAGCCACTTGTTCACCACTTGCGCGCATGCAGCCGCGGGGAGATGTTCGGGCATGTGTTGTTGTCAAACAAGGTTCATCAACCTATTTGCGCATTACAACTGACGAACCAATCGGTGTCACAGTTAATTTGACTGCACCAGCGGTTGGTAAGTACAGCGCCTACAAACAGGTGCAGGTCTACTTCGTGCGCTGAACTGAAGTTCTAGCGCACTAATCGGGGGCAGGTAACCCACGGCGTTAGCAAGTAATGAGTCTCATTCGATGTCTTGATATCCGCTATTTTCTCGTTAGGGCTAAGACTCCGACTCTGGGAATCCTGTCGACGTCGAATGATGGGTCAGGGACTCTGTGCCCGCACTGCCTTGCAAGGGATTGGCAGGAGGCCTCGGCTGGGATAAAACTTCTAATTGATAACGA
>WLHM01000149.1 GCA_009702725.1 Actinomycetota bacterium
ACTTGGTCGCCTTCCTGGGCAACTGCATGCGCTTCAATAACTACCTTTGAAGTTCCTTCATCCCAACCGAGCGCCATAGCGCCGACCCTGAACTCCTCATAGATTGGCAGATCCAACGCGGCGACATCAACGTCTTCTGGGCGCACAAAACTTGGTATATCAACAACTGGCATTCGGGTCTCTCGCACCTCTTCAAGCAACTGATCAATTCGTTCGGCCAGCACCAGCGCCTGCTGCTTCTCGATAACAACACTCGTGACCAGGTTGCCCTGACGAGCCTGCAGGAAGAAAGTGCGCTCACCCGGCATGCCCACAGTGCCAACGATGAACCTCGCTGGTTCAGTGAAGTCGAAAACTTGACGCGCCACTAGCCGGCACCTCCACCAATAACCGCGTCACTAGAGCTGAGTTTGCTCGAAGAGCGTTTCCGCTTCGCCTTTTGTGCATGTGGCTTTAGATTCGACAGGTCGCTGCCAGAATCGTTTGTGCGCAGGACAAAAGGTCTGGTGGCCGTGTAACGAATAACGCTGATGGAGCAGGGGTCGATCTGAATTCGTTGAAACTGATCAAGGTGCATTCCGAGGGCATCCGCAACAATTGCCTTTATGACGTCGCCGTGACTAACTACCGCATAGATCGCGGAGTCGCCAAGTGTCAGGTTCCAATCACGAACAGCGCTCACTGCTCGATGTTGCATGGACGCCATCGACTCCCCCGCTTTCCCCGGGAACTCTGCCGCGCTGGGGTGCGCCTGCACTACCTGCCACATCGGATCCTTGGCCAACTCGCTGATCTTTTTACCCGTCCAGTCACCGTATCGGCATTCGCCAATGCGGTCGTCGGTGTGCCGAGCTGTGGTTGCCGGCTGCAGCCCACAGATTGCATCCGCGGTCTGCTGGGTGCGATCTAGTGGCGAAGCGATGACCGCGGCCAGTGGCAAGGCTGCCAGTCGCTCACCAACGGCCACAGCTTGCTTCTCACCAAGATCATCTAAGAAAACCCCGGGGGTCCAACCAGCGAGCACCCCTTCGGTATTGGCTTTGGTGCGCCCATGACGGACGAGGATCAGGGTGGTCACGTGCTGAGCGTAGATGGCCGGGCCAAGTAAGGCAGAATGCGGACGTGATCAAGGCTATGGGCTTGTATTCGAAAGCGGGAGTTATCCCCGCAATCGGGGCATATAGCTACCAAGAGCCCGGTGATCCCCACCTACGGACGGCACTGCATGAACTGGTTACCCAGTGCCGGGAAAATGCCGACAGCTTTATTTGGCTCGGGGTTTTTGAGCCCACCAAACCCGAAATGGAGCTGATTGCGGAGGCATTTGAGCTGCCGCATTTACAAGTAGAAGACGCGGCCAATCCGCAACAAAGAGCAAAGATTGAACTGGACGAAAGTGGTCACGGCCTAGCAATTATCAAATTACTTGATTACGTGGAGAGCACTTCAGATGTTCACACCGGGCAATTGGCAATATTTATAGGTCCCTGGTTTGTGGTCACAGTTCGACACGGCAGCATCGGTCAACTAGATGACATTCGGCATCGAATTGAGACTAGCCCGACGCTACGAGCCCATGGGCCGCTGTCAGTGTTCTATGCGATCTTGGACGCTGCTGTAGACAGGTACCTATCGGTCAGCGATAGCGTGGCCGAAGATGTTGAAGAGGTTGAAACTGACGTATTCGCGCAGAGCTCAATTGCGAGTAATGCCAATAGGATTTACCGGCTCAAACGTGAAAATGTTGAAATACGTAGGGCGATCGTACCCTTGCTTATCACCGCACATGATTTCTCGCAGGGTGATCGAATGTATATTCCGGCAGAATTAAAGCCCTATTTCCAAGATATCGGTGACCACCTACTACGGGTATCTGATTCGGTCGACACCTCAGATAACTTGCTCATGACAATGTTGGTCGCCTCGACGTCATTACAAGACCTGCAACAGAATAGGGATATGCGAAAGATTAGTGCCTACGTTGCCATCGCGGCGGTGCCAACAATGATTGCGGCTATTTATGGAATGAACTTCGACAATATGCCCGAGTTGCACGAACCCTACGGTTACCCGGTGGTACTTGGAGTTATGGGCATTATTTGCGTCTTTTTATTCAGGGCCTTTAAGAAATCCGGTTGGCTGTAGCTCGTTCTCAAGCTGTCAGTTTTCCGGTTACTAGCAAAATCATGATTAGCACACCAGCCACGACCCGATAGATGACAAACGGGGTGTACGACCGCGTTGATACCCAGCGAAGCAACCAGGCGATGACCACAAGACCAACGAAGAACGCGATGATAGTTGCCAAGATGGTCGGACCCCAAGTTACCGAGGAATCTGAGCCGATCTTGGTAGTTTCATATAGCCCGGATGCGAGGACCGCGGGCACCGCTAATAAGAACGCATAGCGTGCTGCCGCCTCACGCGTATAGCCCAAGAACAGGCCCACTGAAATGGTGGAACCGGATCTTGATACCCCGGGGATCAAAGCTAGAGCCTGACCGAAACCCAAGATGATGCCGTCCTTGCCACTTAGGGCGGCAAGGGTGCGGATCTTGCTCCCGATGCGATCCGCAAAACCAAGTATCAATCCGAAGACAATCAAAGTGAAGGCAACGAGCCACAAATTGCGGGCGGCAGTTTCAATTTGGCTCGAGAACGCAAGACCTAGTACTGCAATCGGGATCGTGCCGATGATGATGTACCAGCCCATGCGGGCGTCAATATTGGAACGTAGGTCACGATTGACGAGGCTGCGAGCCCAGGTGCCAACAATGCGCACGATGTCACGCCAAAAGAAAACAATCACAGCAAGTTCAGTGCCAATTTGGGTAACCGCGGTGAAGGCAGCGCCGGGATCTTCCCAGCCAAACAGCTGCGAGAGTACGAGAATGTGTGCACTTGAGGAAATTGGCAAAAACTCGGTTAAGCCCTGCACGATTCCCAGGACGACAGCTTCAAACCACGAGATCGTCAAGAAGCAAGACCAGACTCATCCAGAATTTCGGCCATCGTTCGCAGGCTGGCAATGCGCTCGTCCAAAGTGCCCGAGTAGATGGCGACCGACAAGGTGCCGACACCCGCGTCGGAATATGCAGAAAGTCGATCACGAATACGATCACGCGGGCCGATCAACGCCGTTTGATCGATGAAATTAAGCGGTACTGCTGCGGCGGCACCTGAGTAGTCGCGGGCTAGATATTTGTCCTGTATCTCGATAGCCGCCTGCTCATATCCCATGCGGGTGGCAAGTTGATTGTAGAAATTCTTTTCCCGCGAGCCCATGCCACCGATGTAGAGAGCTGAATACGCCCGAACAAAGTTGGAACATTCCTCTATGTCATCACCGATTACGACTGGCACCGTGGGCACCACATCAAAGCCTTCGATTGTTTTACCCGACTTCGCTCTACCCGCGGCGATAGCAGCAGCGGCCTCACCCGAATGCTCCGGTGAATAGAAAATAGCCAGCCAACCATCACCGATCTCACCGGCAAGTTCCAGATTCTTAGGACCGATCGCCGCTAGATAAATCGGGATCTCAGCACGCACCGGGTGCACCGTCAGAGTCAGGGCCTTCCCGGGGCCATCTGGCAGCGGGAGGGTGAAGAACTCGCCGGCGTAACTAACCTTTTGTCTCGATAGGGCCATCCGCACAATGTCTACATACTCGCGGGTGCGCTGCAAGGGCTTATCAAAACGCACCCCGTGCCAGCCCTCTGATACTTGTGGGCCAGACACCCCGAGCCCGAGGCGAAATCGTCCGCCCGACAGTGAATCTAAGGTTGCCGCAGTCATGGCGGTGTTCGCCGGGGTGCGGCCGGGAATCTGGAATACCGCGGCGCCAAGGTCAATCTTCGATGTTTGGGCACCGATCCAGGCCAGCACCGTTGCCGCGTCGGATCCATAAGCTTCAGCAGCCCAGACCACCGAGTAACCAAGCCGGTCGGCTTCACGGGCCAACTCCAGATTGTCGGCGTCGTTGCCCGCACCCCAGTAACCTAAATTGACGCCAAGTTTCATGGCATGAGCCTATGTCACGGGGTAACGTGTCTTCATGGAGCAACGACCCCTAGGGCGATCTGGATTATGGGTGGGCCGTTTTGGTCTTGGCACCATGACTTGGGGCCGAACCACCGATGAATATGAGGCGCGCGATCAACTAGCCGTTTTCTTGGACGCCGGGGGCACCTTGGTGGATACGGCCGACACTTATGCCGATGGCGCATCCGAGGAAATGCTCGGTGAACTCTTGGCGGAGTTCGGTGCCCGCGATCAGGTAGTGCTTGCTACCAAAGCGGTTTCCACTAGCGGCCTGGAGCGTAAGTTCAATGCCTCGCGCGGTCATATTCTCGCGGCCCTTGAAACCTCACTTCGTAGGCTACGCA
This sequence comes from Actinomycetota bacterium, assembly GCA_009702725.1. Classification (GTDB taxonomy): domain Bacteria; phylum Actinomycetota; class Actinomycetes; order S36-B12; family S36-B12. The sequence goes on from WLHM01000149.1 coordinate 4,389, forward strand.
CCGGTCACATCGATTTATGGCAGATGCACGCATGGGATCCCAGTACCCCGATGGAGGAGACCCTCAGCGCTATCGACGACGCCGTACAAAGT
>WLHM01000015.1 GCA_009702725.1 Actinomycetota bacterium
CGCAAAATGCGTCACCCGCGGCAACAGTGTCAATCGCACTAACTTCAAAAGTTTTAACATCCACTACGCCGGAGGCAGATGCCCAGATTGCGCCCTTTGCGCCACGGGTGATCACCACGTTTGCTATCCCCTGAGAACGGAAATATTGCGCGGCAGCGCGTACCTCGGTATCAGTTTCGGTGGGTAAGCCACTGAGTGCTGCCGCCTCATGTTCATTTGGCACAAAAATATCCACGTCGATTAAGTGCTCGCGGTAGTCATGGACGGGTGCGGGGTTCAGCATCGTCACCGCTCCGATTGCTCTACCTGCGGCGAGTGCTGCTCGGGATGCCGCCAGCGGTACTTCGCCATTTGTCATCACGACTGCGACCCCGTGCATCGCTCGAATACTTGAACCAACCACATCGGGTGACACGTGGCCATTTGCCCCGGGCACCACGATTATGCGATTCAAGCCGCGTGCGTCTACCTCAATGAGCGCGGTGCCCGAGGGCCCCGTCACGGTGGCAACCCCTTGGTCATCAACGTTGTCCGCACGGAGCAATTCGCGCAGCCACGCACCGGATACATCGTCACCAACTGCGCCGAGCAACCGGACGTCGGCGCCTAGGCGAGAGGCAGCTATTGCTTGGTTAAGCCCTTTGCCACCGGCGTGACGCTCCAACGTGTCGCCGAGCACAGTCTCACCTTGCTCAGGCATCCGATCGAGCGCGACCACCAGATCAACGTTAAGACTGCCAACGACTACTACTGTCCCGGTTACCTGCGAACTGTGGCTCACCTGAGAGATACTGCCACGTGTGGAGCCGGTGCGGTAGTGACCTTCCTTGGGATTGATTTGGGCACGGGCTCGGTAAAGGCCGCGGTTGTTAATGATGAGGGCAAGGTGCTCGCCGAGGCGCAGCGCGGCTATCGGGTGGATTCACCGCAGCCGGGATGGGCGCAAAGTGATCCGAGCGCTTGGCTCGATGCGGTGCGGTCTGCCACCACGGACGTCCTAAAAACTGAGCAACCTATAGCCGTCGGGTTCAGCGGCCAGATGCACGGTGTGGTTGTGGTCGATGAGAACCTGGTGCCACTTCGGCCGGCGATCTTATGGGCCGATGCCCGCTCGATGCACCAGGTGCAGTCAATGTCGCAGCGGTTCTCCGCCGATCAATTGTCGCAACTGGGCTCACCTGCGGTACCGGGTTTCGCTGCTACCAACGTCGCGTGGCTTTATGCCAATGAGCCGGAGGTCATGGCGCGGGCGCGCTACGTGCTTCAGCCAAAGGATTGGCTGCGTGCAGCACTTGGTGGGGCGATCGCAACTGATCCAAGTGATGCGACCGGTACTTTGCTGTGTGACGTAGTAACTGAAGCCTGGTCGCCGCTCGCGCTCGCGTGGGCTGGGCTGAGTGAGCAGTTGCTCCCGGAAATCATGAGCTCTAATGCTCCTGCTGGCTTAATAAATTTAAGGCGTGAAATACCAGCGGTAGTAGGTGCAGCCGATACCGCCTGCGCACTGGCTGGGCTCGGCCTTCGCCCCGGCGACGGGTTCATCGCTGTCGGCACGGGTGCACAGGTAGTAAGTGTGCTCGCCCAACCTGATCTCGATTCCTCACTAGTGACACATACCTTCGCGACCGCCGGAGACATCGGTGCTGGATGGTTTCGAATCGGTGCGGTGCAAAACGCCGGGTTGTCATTGACAACAGCCCTCAGCTGGTTTGGCTCGGACGTTGCCGAAGCGACGGCAGCACTACGCGATGGCATACAGTCGAGTGACCCGATTTACGTGCCTTATGTCGCAGGTGAGCGCACCCCATTTATGGACGCGGACTTGCGCGGATCCTGGCACGGTATTGGCTTGTCGACCGATCGTGCGGCCATGCTGCGCAGTATCTTGGAGGGGGTGGCTCAAGCGGTCGCCTTGGCGGTCACCGCGGTGACAAAAACCGGCGCGGTTTTACCCGATGTCGTGCCACTTGTTGGGGGTGGTACTCACGATCGGGTTTTCCGTCAACTCCTTGCTGATGCAACGGGATGCGCACTCGGGGTGGTTGATGTGCCAAATGCTGCGGTTGTTGGCGCAGCGATACTTGCATTTGGCCAAGTCCGAGCGGTAAATCGTGCCGAGGTATCGAGTGTGGTCGAGCCTGGTCAGACCGCGATGCAACTGCTCGCAGAGCGGCGCGAGACAATGACCCAACTGGTGCGGGATCAGCAACTCACTAGCGGAAGATTTAGTCAAAGTGGAGCAGGGGAGTCGAAGTGAGAATTGCAATCGGATCAGACCATGCTGGATTCACGCTGAAAACCACGTTAAAACAATGGCTGATAGAGAATGACTATGACGTCATTGACCTAGGCACCGACTCCGAAGCCAGTGTTGATTATCCGCATTACGGGGCCGCGGTCGGTCACGCCGTCGCTGATGGCGATGCTGACCTTGGAGTCGCCGTTTGCGGTAGCGGGCAGGGTATCGCGATGGCGGTAAATAAAGTTGCGGGAGCACGGGGTGCGGTAATCAGGGCAAATGATGATGCCGAAATGACTCGCCGCCACAATGACGCCAATGTTGCCTGCTTCGGGGAGCGCTTCACTGACCCAGACACTGCCCTCGAGGCCCTCGACGTATTTCTCTCGACTGAGTTTGAAGGCGGCCGCCACGAGCGACGGGTAGAACAACTCGGCGAACTCGATGCCGGTGAAATGATTTAACGCCTAGTCGCAACCAGCGGCGTGCTGGTACGTGCCGCTTCAAGTAGTCGCCTGACCCCGGCAATCACGATCGCTGGTTGTTGCTGCTGAATCAGGTGGCCTGAGTTCTTAGCGATCAGATGCAGTGAATTGGTTGATAACTTTGCAGCGGCATCCTGCTCCGCGTTCCATTTTTTGTCAGCCCAACTCGTGCCGTTGCTCGGATAGCCGGCGGTGATAACAATTAGTGGGGTGGAACCCAGGTCAGGGCCACCATTAGTTGCTCGCTCACTGGCTGCCATATCTATTGAAGTACCACCCTCATGCCACGGGCTCTTATATGAAGATAGAAATGTTCGATGGATACCTGGGTATACCGCGTCTAGTAAGAGCATGCCTGCCACCTCATCAGGACTTTTGACCGCGAATGCACGAACTATCAAGCCCGCGTACGAATGGCCCATGAAGATGAAGGGGCCGGATTCACCGGCGGCGATCAGCAGTGACTTAAGTTCCTTCGCGTGTTCGCCCGCATCGGTGACTTTCGCCCCGGTGCGCTTCGGGCTGTTACCGATCCCGGGCCGGTCATAAATACAGGTGCGAGTCATGGTGCGCAGTTTGGGCAGCACCCTTGACCACATACTGCTGTCAGCGCCAAGGCCAGATGAGATGACCAAAGTCGGTGAACCGCTACCTTCGCAATCAATCCACTGGCGCTGCCCACCGGCGGTAAGCACGCCGACCACCGGATCGGGTGATGGTGCACCGCTGGCGCCTGGCGCGAAGGTAAACAGGGCCGCGACCGTGATTATTGCGGCCAGTGGCATTCGCCATGTGAAGTTCACGTAAGGAAGGTACGTCATGATGTTTCACCGCCTGATTCTGCGGGTATCGTTTAGGAAGATCCCGGGGAAAGCCCCGGAAGGAATAGGAGCAAATATGTTTGGTAATCGGCGTTTCGTGGCTATCAGTGCCACTGCTCTTTTGGGTGCGGCAGTGCTCGCGGGCTGCTCATCGTCAACCGAACCAGCCGCTTCGAGTGCTGCAGGCTCAGGCGCCGAGGTTGTTGCCCCGATCATGGTCGCCCCTGGTCAGACTGAAGCGAGCGCCAAGGTCGGAAACTTCATAGTTTTCAATGTTGACACCCTCGCCGGCACCACAATCTCAACCGATAAGCCTGACTTGCTCGAATTAACTCAGGCCAAGGAAGAAGGCGGCGCGCAATTTAATCCCGGAGCCAAAGCCTTGGCTGCCGGTGTTGCAGTCGTTACTGTCACCAATCCTGATAGCAGCACGCGCGATGTCACCATCACTATCGCGGAGTAGTTAAACGAATAGCTGAAATGGCAAACCAGAATTGGGTTTTCCCGAATGTAATCGGCAGGGATCTGCTCGGCACCGAGTTCAAGTTGCCGATGCAGTTCCCTGCCGATGTCAATGTGGCTGTTATTGCGTTCCAGCAGTGGCAGCAGTCGCAAGTTGATGCGTGGATCACCGCGTTGGCAGAAGCTGGCATCCCCGAATCCCCGTTCAACACGCGGGAGATGAAGTCTTGCATCTTGGAGTTGCCAGTGCTGTCGGGCAAGTTCAAGTTAGTGCGCCGCTTTATCGACGGTGGCATGGCCGCCAGTATCAAGAACCCATTCGTGCTCTCCCGCACGATCACCATCTACGGCGCCGTTGGCGACTTCCAGCAAAGCCTTGGCATCACCTCAGCAAGTGATGTTTCGGTGCGACTTGTCACTCGAGCCGGAGAAGTCATTTGGGGTACGACCGGCGCAGCAAACGCCGTCGAGGTAGGCGCGATCTGCGACCTAGTGGCGGCAGATCCTCGTTGGTCTAGCCAAGTAGTTCACCGGTGAACTAGTCTTTTGCTACTTTATTTGGGAGGTAAAATGAGCCGGTTGGCACGCTCGGTTTTGGTTGCGGTCGCAAGTTCAGCACTGGTGCTAGGTGGGGTGGCAGGTGCGCGGGCAGCAGGTTCCCTCTCGGCTACTCCGACGACGATTGCCGGGGCGACGATCGAGGTCACGGCGCCGACGGCAAGCTCACCCCCCGGTGTCTCACCCGAGGTTTACTACGACTCTGCTACGGGCACGTACTACCTCTACACAACCAACAATCCGACCGGTGTCTATACCAGCACCGATGGCAGCAATTGGACGGCTGTCGCCGGTGCGACTATGCCCCAGGGGTTCGACTGGTCGATCGTGAAAATGGGTCCAAGTGATTACCGGCTCTATTACTCATCGATGAATCCGAATGTCCCGGCAACGGTTTCTTGCACTCAGCAGCGCAAGGATTTCCACTATGCAACGTCGTCAGATTTGTTGCATTGGACCGCGCAGCCGCAGACCCTGCTCGATGACATCGGCTGCGGGGTGCCGCATGTGCTACGCAAGACTGATGGCAGTTACCTGCTCTACTGGAACACCATCACCGACAAGCACGGTATTCACATCGCGACCTCGCCAGATGGTCTCACCTGGACGAAGCTAGGCGGGATCATCGCGGGTGATCCGGATCTAGTTGATCCGGCGCCCCTGCAGATGCCGGATGGCACCTTTTTGATGATCGGGTCGACCACCGGTGGAGGTGGCTCCAACCAGCAATTGCGCATTTTGAGTTCGGCGGACGGTTTGACCTGGAGCTTGCGTAACACCGCGCTCTATGCGCCCGCTGGCATCAGCGTGCTGGATCCATCGGTTGAACTGATCGGCGATCAACTTCGGGTTTGGTTTGGCTATACGCAGGGCCGAGACCATTCGGCTTCACGGATCGCCAGCGGACTGTTGAATCTGAAGGCAGGGAAGGTAGACAACGCCAAGCCAACGACCTCAGGTAAGACCCTTGGGCCATGCAAGAAGGCCGGCGCGAAAGTCACAAAAAAGGGCGTGACGGCGGTTTGCACCAAGGTCAAGGGCAAGCTGGTTTGGGTCGTTAAGGCGTAGCGGGGACGGTGCTGCCGGAGGCTCCACCGCAAGTGCATCGCTGAGCGGGCAACCTGCCACAACTTTCGCCGCTGGAACCAACGGTGCATCGGGTGCCAGAACCAGCTCGACTTCTATCGGTGGCAACGGTTCGGTTGTCATCACGACATTGGATATAGCTGCACCTTCGTCGAGTGCTGCTCGCGTGCTACCAGCCGACGTGATTCAGCAGGTGGGCGCGCCGGGATCAAGTACCTGCGCGTCCTTGTCGAGAGCAGATCTTGATTGGGCTGGTGTGGCAAGTGCTTGCTGGGGCCTGACTTGGGCTAAGTGAATTTACTCAGGTCTGGGTATCCGGTAATTTCCCAGCCACCATCAACAACCAAACTGGTGCCCGTGATGTAACGGGCGGCATCACTAGCCAAGAACAAGGTTGGTTCTGCGACATCGGCAGGGAGCCCAGCCCTTCCGAGTGGAATTCGAGTCATCCACACCTCCATCAAGGGGAGGTTCGTGATACGTCGCTGGGTAAGTGGTGTGTCGATTAGCCCTGGAAGAACAGCGTTTACTCGGATGCCATATTTCGCCAGCTCAAGAGCGGAGCTTTTAGTGAACATTTCGACCCCGGCTTTGGCTGAGGCGTAGCCGCTACCGGTGTGCATTGGCACATGCGCGTTCAGTGACGCAATATTGACAATGACGCCGCCATCTTTGTTGTCTTTCATCGCTCTGGCTTCGTGCTTAGTGCTGAGAAATACGCCCTTTAACACTGTGTCGACGGTGAAATCCCATGCGGACTCTTCAAGGTCAATGATTGGTGCACCACGCGAAACTCCGGCGTTGTTAACGGCGATATCGAGGCGGCCGAACTTACTCATTGCGAGGCCGATGGCATCTTCAACGTTGTTTTCTAACGTTACATTCACGATGGCCGGGGTGAATTGCTCACCGAATTCAGCTTGGGCGATTGCTAGGTTCTCCTCTGAGATATCGCCCCCGACGACGGTGGCCCCTTCGTCGAGGAATTGGCGGGCTATTTCCTTACCAATACCTGAAGCGGCACCGGTAACAAAAACTATTTTCCCGGAAAACCTACCTGCGTTCATCTATTCCTCCAGCTGACTCAATAAAACGGACTCAATACGACGGAATCAAGATCTCATTAATAGCCTTATTCGTCGTCGCCACCGACAGCGTACGGGTCGCCAACTGATAAAGATGACATCATTTCTTGGTAGCGATCATCTTTGGAAGTATGCGCGACGATCACTGAAACCCCTGGGTGTGAAATTGAATTGACCACTGCAGCTCGGAATTCATCGACACCATGTGTAGATGATGCGTTGCAGCCAATTGCCTCAGCGATGGCTGCATAATCAAAATCTTTGAACTCAGAAGCAATAATTCTGTTCTTCTGCCCGTGGTAGACCCATCCCAAGATGGTGTTGTCTAGAACCACAACAGTCATCTTTAAACCAAGCTCGACGGCCGTTATCAACCCATGCAAGGTCATCGCCATGCCGCCGTCGCCGCAAACAGCTACGGCTGAACGCCCAGGGAAGTTGTATGCCGCTGATGCTGCGGCGGGTACTGCGTAACCCATGCCGCCACCCCCATTGGGCTGCAGGACAGTGCCACCACGCTTGGATTGAAAATCACGCAGCATGTAGAGGCGATTTTCACCCGCGTCGCAGGTTATTACGGTGTCGGCTGGCAGCTCCTCAGAAAGCACTCGCACGGCATCGCGGGCGCTGAAGTTACCTGGTGTGGAACTGAAGTCGCGGTTGAAGTAGCCGTGTGTTGCCCGCAATTTCGCAACTCTTTCTATTGCTGCGCTTGCTGTGGGTGCCACAAGTTGGACAAGTCGTGGAAGTGCGTCGGCTAGATCTCCATTTACCGGAACATCAATTGGTTGTGTCCATGAAAGGTTTAGCGGATCGATATCTATCTGGATCAACGTTTGTTTAGCCGGGTTGATCATTGCGGGGTTGTAATTGGCCGAGTCGGAAGTTCCGAGCTTGGTGCCGAGGGCGATTATCAGATCAGCGCCGCCCACGGCCGCGATAGCCGATTCATGGCCGAATGGGCCCATTAATCCAAGTGCGAGTGGGTGGTCCTCCGGGAAGGTGCCTTTGCCGGCAGGGGTGGTTACGACTGGTAGTTGCGCGCGCTCGGCGAAATCAAAAAGTGCATCCTCTGCTCCGGCAACGCGAATCCCGTTTCCGGCGATTATGAGCGGGCTTTTAGCGGCCGCCAATAATTCAGCAATCCGAACAAGGTCTTCTTGAGGGGCTTTAACTTTTGGGGCACCGGCATATGACCTATCAAGATATGCGGGAGGTTCTTTTGTAAGGTCCATTGTTCCGTACACCGAGCGGCTCGTGAAAATTACGGCGACCGGCCCCTGTTCACCTGTTGTGGCGTGCTTAATAGCGAGTTGAGTCATCTGAAGTGCCTGCGTCGCGTCAGTGGCAACGAAAGTTCTTTTTGTTATTGCGCGCATTGCAGCAGGCAAATCGTAGGCACCATATCCACCAAATCCGCCTTGATATGGACCAAGGTGCGCGAAGGATCCGTGGTCGGTGGCGTCAATCAGAATCACCATCGGAGAGCAGCCAAGGTGCGCCTCCATGATCCCGATGCCGGCGTTTCCGAGCACCCAGGCGCCCTGGCCCATGACCACTGCTGGCTTTCCAGTCAGCCGCCCATGGGCTTCGGCCATCACCGTGCCAAGTGACTCCTCACGTACTAAAACTGTCCGGACTTTGTCCTGGTGAGCTCGCAGGCCGTCAAAGATTTGCATCGTGTAGCCACCTGGCATGCCGTAAACGACAGGGTCGTCCATTCGAGCGATCACTGCCGCGACAGCCTGGGCACCGGTCATCGCCGGTGCCGGGTTACGGGAAATATCTGTCATTGGAGATTCTCGCTTTCAGTCAGGGAATACCACCGTAACAACTATCGTCCATCCTGAAAAGGTTCATAATAGTAAGAAGAATTTCAGCTAAATGGAGGATTGATGGGCCAGCCCTTGCCGCGTGTGCCAGGTGTGCAATCAGTGTCACGGGCCTGTCGCATCTTGCTTTCTGTGGCCAACTGCGATCTGGGCCTTTCGGCTAGGGAGGTGGCCAAACTTCACTCGTTGACCTTGCCCACCACCTACAACCTCCTTACGACACTGTGCAGTGAAGGCTATCTAGTTAAGAGAGCCAACCATCGGTTTGTACTCGGGCCAGCCCGTCATGCATTTGCGGAGTCACTCCGACGAAACCCTGGCCCCTCGGACCAGCACTTGGAATTACTGCGCGAGCTTTCGGAGGCGACGGGTGAGACCACGTATTTAAGTGCCTGGCAAGGTGATCACGTAGTTATCCTCGCATCAGTTGAGGGGACGGAGTTATTGAGAGTTCCGCGTCTTCGGCCCGGATTCAGTGACCACATGCATGCGCGGGCAAGTGCAAAGCTAATGCTCGCCGTCGCGTCGGAGAGTCACCGCGATCGAGTGTTGGAACAAATGGGGTTTGAGCGGTTGACGAAAAATACGATTACTGATCGCGAAGTTTTTGAATCCGAGCTTGATGAGATCCGGATTGCTGGCGTTGCGTTTGATCGACAGGAATATCACACGGACCTAGCCGGAATAAGCGCCCCAATAGTGGAGGCCGGGCAAGTGGTTGCAAGCTTGACCATTGCAGTTCCGGCAGAACGATTTGCTCGAAATCGAGAGATCCTGTGCACTCACCTAGTTGCCATTGCGCAGGGATGATTGAACGGATTTTAGTTTAGAAATCGCCACTTTCAAGTTCGCCGGCAGCGTTAAGCGCCGATAACTCGCGGTACGTGACTGAATTTTGCACAATGGCCGCGCGTTCCTCCGCTGATGTCTCGCGCCTAATCTTTGCGGGGACCCCGGCTACTAATGAGTTGGGTGGGATAACAGCGCCCTCCAAAATAACAGCCCCGGCAGCGATCAAAGAGCCCGATCCAATGTAGGCGCCGTTCAACACTATGGCTCCCATGCCAATCAGTACATCATTGTCGATGGTGCAGCCGTGCAGAACCGCACGGTGTCCAACCGAAACATTCTCACCGACTTTCACGGGAAACCCAGGGTCCGCATGTAACACGCATCCATCTTGGATATTTGTTCCATTGCCAATTGCGATTCGATCACTGTCAGCTCTAAGCACGCACCCGTAGTAGATGCCACAGTCGTCGGCTAATTCGACCTCGCCGACGAGCACAACATTTGCTGCCACCCACGTCGACTGAGCAACAACCGGCGTCTTTCCATTAATGGCAATAATCGGCATCAGCCGTCTCCTAGAAGTCGGTGTCCTGAGAGCCCTTGAGCCCTAGGTGGGCTCGCGCCTCTGCCGGGGTGGCTGGCACTCGATCGAAAAGATCTGCCAAGGCTACGGCTTTTTCTACCAATTCGACATTTGACTTTGCGTTCTCAGTGCGACGAACCCGAAGGTTGTCCTCAAGGCCAACGCGGATGTTCCCTCCAAGCATCATGCTGAGCGCTGCGAGCTGGAACTCACCCGGGTAACCAACTCCGGCGGCAGACCAAGTAAAGGAATCAACTCCGAAAATTCTCTCAGCGGTTCGTAACATATGAATGAGTTGATCTGGATCAACCATGTTCGCGCCCAAAACGCCAAGTACGAATTGGATGTTGAAAGGTGGTGAAAGTACACCCTCTTTGACGAGTTGGCGTAAATTGAATAAGTGTCCGACGTCGTAAATCTCGATTTCCGGGCGAGTACCAGCTGCGTCCATTAAACCAGCCAGGTAGGTGACATCCGCAAAGGTATTCTTGAAAATGTAATCGCGGGTGCCCTCTAGATACTCAAGCTCCCACGGCTGAAAGTCAAGATCACGCTGGGCGATGGTGAATAACCCGAAGTTAAAACTACCAACATTCAAGGTTGCCATCTCTGGTCGGAATCTTGGCACAATTGCGGCCCGCTCAATAATGGTCATGTGCCGCCCGCCACCCGTGGTGGGCTGCAGTACGGCGTCCGTGCGCTCCTTGAGTTGTGTTAGCACGCGATCGAATAGTTCAAGATCTGCGACCGGGCGGCCAGTTGACTCCTCACGAACGTGAATATGCAGCACAGATGCGCCAGCCTCGGCGGCGGCTACACCGTCTTCGACTATCTGCTCGACAGTTATTGGGATGGCGGAGCTTTGTGCCGGCACAGTCATGCCACCGGTAACCGCACAAGTGATGATTACTTTCTCGTCCATCATATTAACCTCTCTATTGTTTGAGCAGTGATCGAAGATCGATCAGATTAGTTGGCCCTGGCTGGCGTTCTTGACGTTCACATTCTCGAACAATGTCGACAATCCCTTGGTTTAGCGGGGCAGGGAGTCCAACCTTCTTGGCTTGTGACACCACACCTCCATTTATAACATCGATTTCAGTCCGCGCCTGTCGTTCTAGATCTTGCAGCATGGACGCTTTGGTGGGCCCCAGACGCAACATAAGCCGGTCGAGTGCACCAAGGGCTACTTGTCGATCGCCAGAGTTGGTAATGATCAGGTGTTCAGGATTAACACCTGCAACATCATCGAGCACAACCCCGGATGCCATTGCCACAGCGTAGCCCTCGGCCCAGACCGCTAAAGCCAGATCGACACCACCAGGCTGCGCCACAACGTCGGAATAGACCATCCCGGCAACGGCCCCGAGTCCAGAAAAAGTGCTGTTCAATAACAATTTAGACCAAAGGTGCCCGAAAATGTTTTCAGAGATTCGAACCTCGCCCGCATTTTCGAGGGTTTCACCTAGCTTAATGAGACGTGGGCTAATTGAGCCATCAATTTCCCCGATTACAAATGGTGCCGTAGTTGTTTTGGCGACGTGACCCACGCCTAGATTTGTGGCCCCCCATTCGACGATCCCAATCAGTAGGCGCTCGGGCCCTACCACTGATTCGACGCGCTGCTGAACCAAGCCATTCCCGAATGA
>WLHM01000150.1 GCA_009702725.1 Actinomycetota bacterium
CCTCGAAGTTCGGCAAACCGGTAGTGCGGTATCCCACGTGCTTGAACAACTTGATGGGTCCTTGGCGGGCCTAACCGCCGAACAGGTGGCTTCGTTAGTTATCGCCTATGAACCGGTTTGGGCAATTGGAACCGGGGAGATCGCCAGCCCGGAGGACGCCCAGGAGGTCTGTGGGGCAATCAGGGGCCGGATCTCCGAGATTTGGGGTAAGCAACCAGCCGCTGAAGTAAGGGTCCTCTACGGGGGTTCGGTTAAATCGAGCAATATCGTCGGGATCATGGCCCACCCAGATGTAGACGGAACCTTGGTTGGCGGGGCGAGTATTGACCCCGATGACTTTGTCGGCATCATCCGGTACCGGCTGCACCCAGCCGAACCAGCGGCCTAAGCCACCGCGTATCCTCAAGCCATGATTGCCATTCTCACCATCGTCCTAGCCGTAATCTTGGTGATTACCAGCGTCCTGCTGATTGTCCTAATTTTGCTGCACCGCGGCAAAGGCGGTGGGCTCTCAGATCTATTCGGCGGGGGAGTCAGTTCGTCAATTGGGGGATCTAGCGTTGCTGAGCGCAACCTGGACCGTTTGACCGTTGGGCTAGGCCTAGTCTGGGCGGCAAGCGTTATTGCCGTTGGGCTACTTGTTCGTACCGGTAGTTAACGCAACTTCGAAGGGAATTCTTGTGGCGGGTGGCAGTGCAATTCGTGGTAGCCGAGTCGGTGCGGGCCCAATGGGTGAAGCCGAACGCGGCGAGGCCGCTCCGCGCATCTGGGTGTCTTTTTGGTGCTGCCGTGGGCATGAGTCAAAGCCCAGTTTCGCTACCGATGCGGTAATCCCTGAAGAATGGGACTGCCCACGCTGTGGGCTGCCTGCTGGGCCCGATGAGGCTAATCCGCCATTGCCACCAAAGGTAGAGCCATATAAGACCCACTTGGCCTATGTTAAAGAACGGCGTTCAGATAAAGATGGCGCGGCCATCTTGGCTGAGGCCATGGAGAAAATCCGCCCGTAGCGTTGACGGGTTCGCGTCAACCAAGCGGCAACTATGCGCTGGGTCGGCCAACACCCGCCGGCAATTTGGCTGCGGCCTGCTCGTCAATCAGGAAAAGGGTGCGATCGCGGCCCCGGACACCAGCGGCCGGTACCTGCAAGACTCCCGCAGCGGGTTCGAGCGCCAATCTAATTGCCGCAGCTTTTTCGGTGCCACTTGCTAACACCCAAACCTCGCGTGCTGCGCTAATTGTTGGAAGTGTCATGGTGATGCGCGTCGATGGCGGCTTCGGTGATCCGTGCACCGCTGTGACTACCCGGTCATCCCGTAATGCTGGATGCTCTGGGAAAAGTGATGCCACGTGACCATCGGGCCCGATTCCTAGAAGCATCACCTCGAAACTTGGTACTTGAGCATGGTCTTGCGGACGGCGGTATCTTTCGAGTTCTTCGGCATAGGCCGCGGCCGAGCTTTCGGCGTCCGCAGCGGCATCGGGGCCGGCAATCGCGTGTAGATTTTGTGGAGGTATAGGTACCAAATCTAATAAGGCGGCTCGAGCAGCGGTCTCATTGCGTTCTGGATCGCCAGCTGGTAGATATCTTTCATCGCCCCACCAAATCTCGATTAATTCCCAATCCACGGCGTTCAGACCGGCGCCGTTCGCTATCGAAGCAAGGACAGCGGTGCCAATACCGCCACCTGTTAAAACAATGTGCGGGCGAACCCCAGAAGATTGAGTTTCTACGATGTGGGTTATTAGTTGCGCTGCTACAGCGTCAGCAAGGGATTGGGCATTTTGGTGTCGAATTATTTCAACAGAATTCATGCCTGGCAATCCGCATCACTAACCCCCGCAATTGCTTCTTCATAAGGCAAATCTGGGTCAAGGCGCCTAAGTTCTTCGGATAGCAGGGCTGCAAGGTCGCGACGGGGAAGCACAACGGTGGTGTCGGGTTGCCCTGAACAGCAAAGTGTTGCGACCCCGCCGTCTCGGCGACTAATCGAAATTGCATCGGCATCTGACATGAGTGTGACTTCCGTGAGCCCTGGACCGTCATCACTTTTGAGAATCACAGGTACCCCAAGGCGACGGTGCAGCCAGGAAGTCATTAGCGGCACACTGGGATTACCGCGCTCACCTGAAACACTGGCACCGGTAATTGTCCCGAATGGTTGATCGAGGGCCGAGGCGAGTGCTGATCGCCATGGGGTGAGGCGGGTCCAGGCTAGGTCAGTGTCGCCGGGCTGGTAGCCCTTCTGAAGGGTTAGTAGCTGCCGTAATGGGTCCAGGGCAGCGGCTGCATCGGTGATGCGACGCTGCGCATGCCGACCAATTGGATCATCGGCGGGCACCTTGGGCGCAACACCTGGCCAGTAAACGACAACGGGTGTGTCTGAGAGCAGCAGCGGAACGGCCACCGAATTTGCATGTTCGGCAAGGAGGCCTCGGAGCCGCAGGATGGCAACTTCACCCGGGCCATCATCACCCCCGACCGAGATGTCCGCATCCAGGCGGGTATTTGGGTCGGTAGGCCTTGGAACCATCGTGATTATGCGCATTGGATGCAGGCGCGCAGCGGCCACCGCAGCGGCTGTCGCATCAGCCTGCGTCTCCTCAGTGGCCATGATCAAGAGGGTAAGGACCATTCCGGTGGGCGAGGATCCCAAACGGTTTCGCTCTTGATTAATGGTGGCGGCAACGACTCCACCGCTCGTGCCCTCAAGCCTGATCATGGCCGCCGCCAAGTGCGACCATCGCGCTTGATCATCTCGTCGGCGGAGTGCGGCCCCCAACCACCTGCTACGTATTGGTCGGGTTGCCCTTGCTCGGCCCAGCGATCAAGAACCGGGTCCAGAATCGACCACGCGAGCTCAACCTCGCGGGGCCTCGGGAACAGCGGTGGATCGCCTAAGAGCACGTCAAGGATTAAGCGCTCATAGGCTTCAGGGCTCGAATCAACGAATGAATCACCGTATTGGAAATCCATCGTCACATCGCGCACTTCTACCGACGAAGTGTTCGGTACCTTGGATCCGAATTTGACGGTGATGCCCTCATCAGGCTGGATACGGAATACGAAGGCGTTATTGCTGAGTTCTTCAACGGCGGCATTCGCAAACGGCAGATGTGGGGCACGCTTGAAAACAACGGCAACCTCGGTGACTCGACGCCCAAGCCGTTTACCTGTTCGGAGATAAAATGGAACTCCTGCCCAGCGCCGGTTTTCTACATTCAATCGAACCGCTGCGTAGGTGTCGGTAATCGAGGTCGGTGAAATCCCTTCCTCTTCCAAGTAACCCTTTACCGGTATTCCGCCCTGCCAGCCGGAGGTGTACTGCCCTCGGGATGTGTGGAGATCAATCTTCTTCGGCAACTTGATTGCCGATAAAACCTTTTCTTTCTCCAATCGCACATCACGTGCCGTGAAGGAAAGTGGCTCCTCCATGGCGGTCAGTGCGAGAAGTTGTAATAGGTGGTTTTGGATTACATCGCGCGCAGCCCCGATACCGTCGTAGTAGCCGGCGCGGCCGGCAATACCGATATCCTCGGCCATTGTGATCTGCACATTATCGACATAGTTTGAGTTCCATAGCGGCTCGTACATCGCGTTAGCAAAGCGCACGGCCAAAATGTTCTGCACTGTCTCTTTACCCAGATAGTGGTCAATCCGAAAAACTGCCCCTGCTGGGAATACCTCGCCTACCAAACTATTAAGGGCGGTCGCGCTGGTGAGGTCGTGGCCGAATGGTTTTTCAATTACTACTCGGCGCCAAGCGTCTTCACGACTATCCGCAAGTCCCGATGCCTTTAGGTGTTCGAGAACCACCGGGAATAACCCGGGCGGTATCGACAGATAAAAAGCATGGTTGCCTCTGGTGCCGCGAGTGGCATCTAACTCGGCAACCGCCGCACTCAACTCTTGGTATGCGGCGGGGTCGGCTAGGTCTCCGGCCACGAATCGAATACCTTCTGAAAGCTGTTTCCAGGTGGATTCACGAAATGGGGTTCTCGAATGTTCGCGGACCGCGTCGTGCACAATTTTAGCGAAATCCTCATCGGCCCAATCGCGCCGAGCGAAACCAACCAGCGCAAAACCAGGTGGTAACAGCCCGCGATTGGCAAGGTCATAGATTGCTGGCATAACTTTCTTGGTAGCGAGGTCACCGGTGACTCCGAAAAGCACCATGCCGCATGGGCCGGCGACTCTTGGGAGTCGATGGTCTAGCTCATCTCGTAGTGGATTGAGAATTTCAGCCTGCATTACGACCTCTGCATCGCATTCTGAACGGTGGTGCGTAATTGCTCCCATGAGTCGATGAACTTCTGTTCCCCTTCAATTTCGAGTTTGTCGCACACGGAGTCTTGGTCGATGCCCTGGGTGGCAAGGGATTGCCAAACCGCGGCCGCGGCGGGGCCGGTGCCGCGCACGGTATCGCCGATGACGTGACCATGTTGATCAACAGCGTTCAAGGTGGCCTC
>WLHM01000151.1 GCA_009702725.1 Actinomycetota bacterium
CATTTTTCGCCTCCCTACGCTGGAGATGTGTGACAGCATCGAAGAAGTCATTGACGAAGTCCGAATCACCGTCGTCCATGAGATTGCGCACCACTTCGGTATTGACGACGAACGGTTGCATGAACTCGGTTACGAATAATTTATGCGATATTTCAAAGGAGCAGTGAAATGAAGTTGCAAGATTCAGTGGTTTTCGTTACTGGTGGGGCATCAGGCTTGGGCGAGGCGGTGGTGCGCCGTGCAATTGCCGATGGTGCCAAGGGCGTAACGATTGTCGACCTTGCGGAAGGTAAGGCGAATGCGCTTGCCGCTGAGCTCGGCGACCGGGTTTTGGTCGTAAAGACTGACATCAGCAAGGAAGATCAAGTTGCTGCTGCCGTTGCCGCCACGGTTGCAAAATTTGGGCGCCTAGATGTGACCGTCAGTTGCGCGGGTATCGCGATCGCCGAGCGCACTTTGGATCGCGAGGGCCAGCCAGCTTCGCTGCCGAACTACGCGAAGGTAATCGGCATCAATCTCATCGGCACTTTTGATGTAGTTCGTCAGACCGCCTCGGCAATGGCTATGAACGAACCAAATGAAGAAGGTGAGCGGGGAGTTGTCATCATGACGGCGTCAGTTGCCGCCTTCGATGGGCAAGTCGGCCAAGCCGCCTACAGTGCCAGCAAGGGCGGGCTAGTTGGCATGACTTTGCCGCTATCACGTGACCTAGCACCGGTCGGTATTCGCGTTATGACGATCGCACCTGGGCTACTGGACACCCCCATTTATTCATTTGCGCCGCCATCGTTGAAAGAGCAGCTATCCAAAACCCCGGTGTTCCCTAAGCGCTTGGGTCGCCCTGATGAATTTGCGAAGCTAGTTGCGGCGATCATCGACAATGCCTATCTAAATGGCGAAGTTATTCGACTTGATGCAGCAGTTCGCCTGCCACCGAAATAGTGGGCGGGGTTGCTTAGTGAGACTGGCGATTATCAAGCCAGTATTGGACTCTTTCCCTAGCTGAATTAGTTAGCACGTCCTGAGCGTGATAATGCTCGTAAATTTCCTGGGCGTCATCGATGCTCTCAATCCCGCAAGCTTTAAGTAAAAAAGATATGTCGTCACTATCGCGTATCCCACGGTTTGCTCGCAGTTTCATGGCTAGCAACATTCGGACGGAACCGATGGAAACGGTGACTCGACCTTGACTCATAACTTCGACCCAGTCCTCGAGGCCGACAGGTGGAACATAGGCGAGCGCTGCTTGGTTTATCCAGTCCGGCGGAAGTGAATACTTGATAGTCATTTCTTCGACTATCTGATCAGCCACGCCGCCAGGCAAAATTACCGCATCGATATCGGCGGTGGCTCGTCTTGATTCGTCTAATAACGAGATGGCGGCGCCTCCAACCACCCGAATACCTGCGCTTAGTCCTGCTCTGTCCAGGGACGCCGCCAACTCTTCGAGTAGTTCTCGAACCTGTGCGGATGACATTGTGGCCGGCACTAGACGCTAACCAACACTGATCTGTCCAGATATATGCCATGCAGCACCAACGGCGCTGGTGTATTTCTTCGGGCATCACGGCGAAGTGAAGGCACCTCTTCTACATCCCATGGTTCAGAGAGTGTGTACTTGGATTCCTGCAACCATGTTGGAAGTGGAAGCGCATCATCAGTGAGTGCGCAGTCAATTACGCCGGCAATCAACGCGTCGAACCTGACGTCACCGGTTGGCGCGGGTGGGTTAATCACTAGAGCCACTCTGGTGGCACCGTCAACGCGTCGAAGGTCGTCATTTAGTTGGATAATCTCTCGCCAAGCTGAGCGCTCATCCTTGACGGCTAAGTGAACCCCTATGTCGGTCGCGACCTCCCACGCGGCCCGCAATGTTGTGGGGATAATTGTTAAGCGGCTGCCCAGGTGAGCGAGAATGCCATCGAGCCTGCCGACGGTGGCGTCCTCGGCGCCAGACTCAATCGCCGAAATACCAGGTTGATGTATTCGGCAGGACGCGGCTAGAGCCCGTTGAGTGACTCCCCGATTGATGCGTGCTGAGCGAAGCAAAGCCGCTGCTGGCAAGGTGGCCACCTCCATAAGATATGGTATACCGTATCAGTTCCGCCCACCACCGAATTAGTTGTTAGGCCCCGGCGGCCGCCCGGATTAGCCGATCGATAACCGCAACTCCAACCCCGGTCGCTTCCGGTGGCACCGCGAGCACCGCCTCAAGTTTCAGGGCATCGGCTTCGCGCAGTGCGGCATACAGCGCACGGGCGTACTCCTCGGTGTTTCGGGGTGCCGCTAGGCGCACGACCCCACTAGGGGTAGAGACCTCGGCAAGGGCGAGCAGGCCGATGACTCCTTGGGCGGCGCCCTCGATTTCGAAGGCGACGTTGGCTTCGGCGATTAGTTGTACGGTGGCGTTGGGTGAGTAGTGTGAATTAAGGGTGCCCGAAGCCCGAACGGTTGAATCGTGCGTGACCTTAAGGCCGGTAGCCGATTCCACGTCTTCGATCGTTATTGCACCGGGGCGGAGCATCTTCGGATTAGGGCCGGTGCAATCGATGATGGTCGACTCGACACCAACCTCGCAGTCGCCACCGTCAAGAACAACATCATCACCCTGAAGCAACTCACCTATTTCATCGATGACATGCGCAGCGCTGGTCGGGCTAACCCGACCAAATCGGTTAGCGCTCGGCGCGGCTACACCGATAGCAGGATCTTTGGTGAGTTCGGCAAGTTCATGTAGTAGCGATCGCATTTCAAGATGTGATGGCACTCTGATAGCTATTGAGTCTTGGCCTCCGGTTACGAAGTCCTTGGCGCGTTCAGATCGGTGCACCACCAAACTCATTGGCCCGGGCCAAAAGGTTGCGGCCAGGGCATGGGCGTAAATCGGGATTTGGACTCCCCAGGCGCCGAATGCAACGGCGTCGATAACGTGCACGATAAGTGGGTGATCGGCGGGGCGACCTTTGACCGCATAGATACGTGCCACGGCTCGCGCATCACCGGCCAAGGCACCGAGCCCATAGACAGTCTCGGTCGGCACCGCCGCCAGGTGGCCACCGGCGATTGCAGCCGCGGCTACGCGCGGGTCAGTGGTGGTAATCACGTACCCATTCAACCCAACGGGAAAAAAGTGCGGTGGTCAGCCCTTAAGACTGGGGGCGGTGAGCGTTACCTTTTTGTTCTTGGCGATGACTTTTCCGGCTTTCACCATGACCACCTGGTATTTACCGGACTTACTCGCGACGTTGTTGAACACTAAGGAGCCGGTGTTGTCGATGGTGCCGGTAGCGACCTTTTTGCCCTTGAAGTAAAGAACAGCTTTTACCCCTGGGGCCAGCACGGGGGCAGGGAAGGTGACGCGCATTTTGCCCAGGGAGGTACCGGTAACCGTGGGTGTTCTACCTGCGGCCGCAGTTGGCGTTTGCGCGGGACTGTAGATAGTCACCTCACCGGGTGCCGGTGTTGATATTGGCGCGGTGACGTTGGCGGTATAGGTATAGCCACCGGGTGCAAAGGCGCGCCCGTTATCAACCGGCACGGCAACATCGGCCGAGCCAAGTGCCGAGCCGGCGGGCACCACTACCTCGATATGCGCGTCATTGATGACCTTGTAGGCGGCGTTCCTGTTGCCGATCAACACCGCGGTTGCCGTGGTGAAGCCGGTGCCGATGAGTGAGATGCTGTTGCCGCCGGCTAGTGGCCCAGAAGCTGGGCTCACCCCGAGAATCTCAAAGGCCGAGCCACCGCCACCACCGCCGGAGCCACCGCCACCACCGCCGGAGCCACCGCCACCGCTAGATCCGCCACCGCCACTTGAGCCACCACTACTTGAGCCACCGCCACTTGAGCCACCGCCGGAGGGAGTTCCATACGGGCCACCCGAATCAACTACGTTGAATGAGCGCACATAGGCGAGCAGGTTCGGGCTGCCTTCGGTATCGATGATGCGATTTATTGAGGAGTATGTAGTGAGTGCGGTAGTGACCTGGGCCGGTGTCGCTGCGTTGTTGAGGCCGAGATAAACAGCGGCCACGCCGGCAACATGTGGTGCGGCCATTGAGGTGCCACTCATGGTTGCCGCTGCGGTTGCGGACGAGATGCCGGCCGACAAAATGTTGACACCAGGACCAAAGATGTCAACGCAGGTGCCGTAATTTGAGAAGTAGGCAATGGTGTCGCTGCTATCTGTTGCCCCTACGGTGATGGCACTTACTTCGCGCGCCGGGCTGTAGTAGCAGGCATCATCAGTGCTATTGCCCGCGGCTACCACAACCGTGATGCCATCAGCAACGGCGGCGGCTACCGCATCGTCCGTAGTCTTACTTGCACCGCCACCAAGGCTCAGATTCATGACAGCTGGTGTACCGGCCACGTGGTCACTGATCGCCCAATTGATGCCATCGACCACACCGGCGGTCGAGCCACTTCCGCTGCAGTCGAGAACTCGAACAGGCACGAC
>WLHM01000152.1 GCA_009702725.1 Actinomycetota bacterium
AGCAACTTCATTCGCCAGGAGTGACATCGCCTGGTACAAATCATCTGGTGACTCTGAAACCATGTGACTGCGTGCCACAATGAAATTCACACCAACTGATTCAAGGGACTTAAGCCGGCGGATTACTGTTTCGGGTGTACCTATAGCAGCGTTATTTCGGATAACTCCTTCGGCTGCCTTGCGTAGCTTCTCTGGTTGCTCGAAACCTAGGGAATTACCTTCTTCGTCCGATAGGTACCGCCAGCCACCAAGTTGCTCTAGCAGGAACGAGCGAAGGCGTGGGATAACAACCTTTTCGGCGTTGGCCGCGGACTCATCCACCCACACATAACGGAGAATTCCGAATCGCACATCGCTGCTATCAACCCCGTGCTCTTGTGCTGTTCGGTGATAGAGCTCCACAAGTTCGCCGGCTCGGCGATCATCGTGTGCATCTGAAAGGAGAAGGTTTAATCCGCGCCGTGCTGCACGCTTCACCGCATTGTCGCTGACAGCGGCAACCCAAAGCGGAACTGGGTTCTGTATCGGAGCTGGCGTGATAATCGGACCATCACCATGTATTGGTCGACCAGCCGCAGCATCGGCAAGAACATCTAGAGCTGCTTCCATTCGCCCGGCGCGCTCCTTGCGATGGATACCTAGGCCATCAAATTCCTGATCGCGGTAGCCAAGTGCGACGCCAAAGTCGAGCCGTCCATGGGAGATCTGGTCGAGGGTCGCAACTCCCTGGGCAATTCTGATCGGATCATGCTGCGGTAACAGCAGGCAACCTGTTCCGATGCGCAATTTGGTCGTGGCACCCGCCATGTAACCGCCCGCGGTTAGCAGCGACGGCAGGTATCCGTCGTACCAAAAGCGGTGCTCGGTTAGCCAAAGTGATTCAAAGCCCAATCCCTCTGCGACCTGGCATGATTCACCGAGCCGGCGGTACAAAGTTTGGTGCGGGAGCAGCGCAGATCTAGTGCTTTGCATTCCCCAGAGACCGATGCCAAATTCCATTACATACGCTCCAAGCACGCGAAGTTACCGAGTCCTAATTCGCACGAAGTGTAGTACCTACTCCAGTGGTAAGCAAGGGGTTTCCTGAAAGTAGGATTTGGGTACCTTGGAGGGGTGACTATGAGCACACTGGGCGCGACCAGAGAGGCAAACGGTTATGAGTGAGAGTGGTAAGCGGGCCGCGATCGTAGGAGGCTCCATTGGTGGCCTCACCACGGCGCTGCTGTTACGCGACCTAGGCTTTGAAGTAGACGTATACGAAAGAACCCCGGAGGAGTTAGACGGGCGAGGTGGCGGCATTGTCTTACAACCAGAAGCCTATCGCTGGTTCAAAGAAAGAAGCCAACTAAACCCTGATCGACTATCCACAGTATCTAAATACTTGCGCTACCTAGATTTAAAAAACGAAATCGTTTATGAAGAGCCGGTCGAATGGCGCTTCACATCTTGGGGCACTCTTTATCGCGGACTCCTCGCGGATTTAGGGCGCGAAAGCTACCACCTCGGACACTGTTTTGTTGGCATGGATCAAGACGCAGACTCCGTCACCCTTCGCTTCACGAACGGCATGGTCGCCACCGCCGATTTAGTTGTTTTCGCTGACGGGATTTCTTCGGCCGGGCGCAAGCGACTTTTACCAGAAGTTAAGCCTCAGTATTCCGGGTACATCGGCTGGCGTGGCACAGTGCATGAGAGCGCACTCACCGCAGAAACCATCAAACTCACCGGCGACGCACTCGGGTACTGCTTCGGCGACAACACTCACATCTGCATGTATCCGATCCCAAATATCGACGGATCGGTGGATATAGGCAACCGACTTTTCAATTACGTGTGGTACCGAAATTTGCCAGATCCATTACTGCTCGAGGAAGTTATGACCGACAAGATGGGTTTTCGCGGTGAAGTATCTATCCACCCGGGCAAGGTGCAGGACAGATTCGTTGACGAGATGAAAGCCTCGGTAGTGACCGAGCTCGCCCCAGCAGCAGCTGAACTTGTACTGCGCACTGAGCATCCTTATATCCAGCAGGTCCAGGATGTGCGGGTACCTAATATGGTATTCGGCCGAGCGGTATTACTCGGAGACTCTGGATTCGTCGCACGCCCGCATGCGGCCGCCGGTACCGCCAAGGCAGCATCTGAAGCTTGGGCGCTAGCTGAATGCTTGGAGCAATTCCCTAACGACATACCCGCTGCCCTTAAGGCTTGGGAGCCCGGCCAACTCGCTATCGGCAACTCCTTGGTTGATCGGGTGGTCATGATGGGGAACCGCGCACAAGTTGAGAATTCGTGGGTCCCGGCCGACCGTAGCTTGCGCTTCGGACTTAAGGAGGGGTCCTTGCAGCCGGTCTACTAAAGTCCACGCCTATATTTACCCCCCAAATGATCCAAACTTTTGTCAAAGCACACCCACAAGCGCTGATGGCGCACGATAGATGAAGGAGTAATAATGAAGGCACTGGTTTACGACCAGCCCGGGAGCATCACCTGGACCGATCGCCCTGACCCAAAAATTCAGGAAGACACCGACATCATCATGCGTGTCACGACCACGACAATTTGCGGCTCTGATACGCACATCGTCAAGGGCGGTGTGCCAGACACGCCCCACGGAACAATCCTTGGCCACGAAGGCGTGGGCGTCGTCGAAGAAGTCGGCTCAGCAGTCAAAAACGTCGTTCCTGGGGATCGCATTCTGGCCACCTGCGTCACGGCTTGCGGTTACTGCCGTTTTTGCACCGCACAGCAATATGGACAGTGCCTTAATGGCGGCTGGGCCCTAGGGCACTTGATCGATGGCGTCCAAGCGGAATACGCACGCATTCCCTTCGCACAAAACTCCCTGTACAAGATTCCAGATCAGCTGACTGACGAGCAGGTCGTCTTCCTGACAGACATCCTCGCGACCGGATACGAGATCGGCGTGCTGATGGGCCAGGTAGCTCCTGGCGACACCGTCGTTATCGTCGGTGCCGGGCCGGTCGGGCTTTCGACTGTACTCACAGCGAAGCTTTTCTCGCCTGCAAACTTGGTAGTTGTCGACTTGGTCGAGTCCAGGCGCAAGAAGGCCCTAGAGCTCGGTGCCACGCACGCGGTTGGCCCAGAAGATGCACACGCATTGGTTGCCCAGTTGACCGATGGCCTCGGCGCTGACGTGACCATCGAAGCCGCTGGGTTCCCGGCGCCATTTGAGTTAGCCGCAGACCTAGTGCGCTCAGGTGGCCGCGTCGCAAATATTGGAGTCCATGAAGAGCCGGCAACATTGCACCTTGAGAAGTTATGGGCCAAGCAAATCACCATAACAACTGGCATCCCATCTGCACTCAAGGTTCCGCAGCTGATGAAGGCAATCAGCTCCGGAACTCTTGATGCGACCACGCTAATCAGCCACAGAATCCCGCTGAGCGACACGGTGGAGGGCTACGACATTTTCAAGAACGCCGCCACCACCAACGCACTAAAGGTTGTTCTCGTCGCCTAGCACTTAGGGTTGAGGCAAATGGCATAGCTACTCCCTTTGGGGAGAAAAAGATGGGGGCTGACACAGATAATGAGTCAGCCCCCATCTTTACGCCCGGCAAGTACCACGCGACCTAGCCTCACCGGCCGATTCGGCATGGCATCAAGTTCGCATTGGCTCGCGACCGCGTCGGCCCAAGCAGTGCTAGAACGCGGTGGCAACGCATTCGATGCCGCCGTCGCAGGCGGTTTCGTGCTTCAAGTTGTTGAGCCGAATCTCAATGGCCCGGCTGGTGAGTTGGTCGGGATTTTCTCATCGGCCCAAGAACGCGTAACGCGAGTCTTAGCCGGGGTCGGCCCAGCACCTATCGCCGCATCAATTGAGTGGTTTCACGACCACGGCTTTAACTCTGTTCCTGGCTCAGGGACCTTAGCGACTACAACCCCGGGCCAGTTTGATGCTTGGATGCTCCTTTTGCTTGACTACGGAACATGGGAGCTTGCTGACGTACTTCAGTTCGCAATTGATTATGCGCGAGACGGGTTCCCGGTTACCGCGTCGATCCACGCCACGCTTAGCGATGTTGCGCCACTTCTTCGGGAGCACTGGCCGACTTCCGCGGCGGCTTGGCTTTGTGATGGTGCGGTTCCAGAAGTCGGGTCAATACTTTTCAATATTGAATATGCCCGGGTATTGGAGAAACTGATCGAGGTCGGTGATCAGGTCAGCTCTCGGGCTTCGCGAATTGAAACGGCGAGAACGCAGTGGTCTACGGGATTCATTGCAAAGAGCATTGCTGAATTTGTGAAAGTACCTTCTTGGCAGCCCAGCGGTCAACCGACGGCGGGCCTGCTCAGCCCAGGCGACTTGGCAGACTACCGAGCGCAATATGAACGTCCGGGGTGGGTCGAATTTCGTGGGCGCACCATTGCGAAGGCGGGAGCCTGGACTCAGGGCCCGGCGCTAGCTCAG
>WLHM01000153.1 GCA_009702725.1 Actinomycetota bacterium
CTCAAACTGGCTGGTCACCGCACCATCAATTGACCAGTGCCCAGAATTATGTGGGCGCATTGCGAGTTCATTTACATAAATTTCTTCGCCCGTATCGAACAACTCGACGGTCAGCATTCCGGTGACATTTAGGTCGCGGGCAATTCGTAGCGCAATCTCCTGGGCCTGCACGGCGCGCTCGGCTGGCAAACCTGGGCACGGCACCACCACTTCAGCACAGATTCCATTTATCTGTTTTGTGCGCGCTACCGGATATGCGACCGCTTGCCCATGCGGCGACCTAGCAACTTGCGCAGCAAGCTCCTGGGTGAAATCAATGTGCTCCTCCGCCAGCCATTGCGCACCGGCCGCTAGCGGGATCGCCAATACCTCCGCGGCCTGCTCGGACGACTTGATGACCCAGACCCCGCGGCCGTCATAACCACCACGTGAAGTCTTTAGCACCACCGGCCAACTGACCTGCGCCGCGAATTCGGTTATGTGATCTAGCGTCGAAACTACCCGCCAGCGCGGGCACAGCACCCCGATGTCGGTTAGTGACTGGCGCATATGAATTTTGTCTTGGGCGTGAAATAAGGCTGATGGTCCCGGACGTACCGCAACGCCCAACGCCTCGAGCTGTTCTAAATGCTCAGGTGGAACGTGTTCATGATCAAAAGTGACGACCTCGCAGCCCTCAGCAAATGCGCGTAAGGAGTCGACATCGTCATGTGAACCGAAATGAACATCGCGAACTACTTGCGCCGCTGGGTCAGAGGGCGATTGGGCTAAAACCCGAAAACCAATACCTAGTGCGGTTGCAGCCTCGGCGCTCATTCGAGCAAGTTGGCCTCCGCCGATCATTCCGACAACAGGTGCGCTCACTGGCTCAGGCTACAAGCGTGCGAATCCGTAGCCCTCAGGTGCCATCGGTTGGGAGTACTGGGCTGGTGCCATTTTCGTGGGAGCCACCTCTACGACGCACATCATCTTCTTCTTGTAACCGGTAGACATCGCGCTGAATTTCCTCAACATCTGGCACGTCATCGATCCGCAAAGTGCCGTCAACATTTGCGGATTCAATCTGAAGGACCCCGAAGTTAAATATCCGCCCGAGGACACTCTGCTCAAAGGAGACACTATTGACTTTGGCGAGCGGCACATCGCGCCCTTCTTTAGTCAACAGGCCATGGCGCACGATGATGCGGCGGTCGGTGAAAACATACTGAGTTGTTATCCAGCGTAAAAAGGGGACCAGCACCCCGAACAGCAAGATAACGATGCCGCCTAGCCCAACGATCCACCGCAGGATGGAGTTATCGGTTAGGAAGAAAAGCCAGACGCCAAAAAACACCAAGGCGACAAGGATGATTACCGGGAAAATTATTGCCCGCCAATGGGGACGCATTTCAAACTTGATTGATTCACCGGGCGAGAGCAACTTCTTTGGGTAGGCCATGGCTAGATCGTTGCATGGATTACATCGCCGGCGGCAACAGACCGGGTATTTCCCTGCGAGTCGTTGACCACTAATTGGCCGTCAGGGCTAATCGCGGTCGCCACACCGACCAAAATCTCACCGCCTGGAAGCAGGACCTGAACCGAGCGGCCTAGGCTCAAACACCGCTCCCTATAGTCCTCGATTAGTCCAGCATCCGCGCGCCATTGAGCGACCCGGGCGCCTAGGTGACCCAATTCGGCAGCTAGTAGCCGGCCCCGGTCTAAAGGCGGGGCACCTTCGATGAGCAACGAGGTAGCTTGAGGGGTTGGCAGTTCAGCCACCGCACCGCTGACATTAACTCCACAGCCCACGATCGCTTGGTCAGCGGCTTCAATTAAGACGCCACCCAATTTGCGCGGTCCGGGCGAGCCATCCCGAGCCAGCCCATCAATCACGATGTCGTTTGGCCACTTCAACCTCACGTCAAGCCCGGTTACCTCGATCAGCGCATCCGTTACCGCCAGGCCAGCCGCAAGTGGCAACAGGCCACGGCGCGCCGGTGGCACCGATGCAATGTCGATCACCACCGATAACCACAATCCCGCACCCGCTGGGCTCTCCCACACCCGCCCTTGACGGCCCTTGCCCGCGGACTGATGTTCGGCCACCACACAAGTGCCCTCTGGTACCCGCCCCCCTGCCAATACCGCCGCTAAGTGGGTATTAGTCGAGCCGGTGGTGTCCAGTAGTTCTGGTTCCGGCCAGGGGGTGCCCACTGTCCCGGATGGATATTGCGCTAGCCACCGCTTGACCGATTCGGCCTCCAACGGCTCGCGGGACCACCTCGCCGCTGCCCGACCCATATTCACAATGGCTAAGGTACGACGAGGAGGAAGCCAATGACCGCAGCACCCGACCCGCACACCACCGCGGGCAAAGCCAAGATCTTGCTTGACCGCCGAGCTGAAGCCGTCGATCGGAGCGGTTCAGCAGTTGAAAAACAGCATGCCCGGGGCAAGATGACCGCGATGGAGCGCATCGAGGCACTCCTGGACGATGGCTCCTTCCAAGAACTTGACGGGCTGGCCAAGCACCGTTCGGTGAGTTTCGGGCTGGAGAATAATCGGCCATACGGTGACGGCGTCATCACCGGTTATGGCACCGTCGATGGCCGCCCGGTCTGCGTATTTGCTCAAGATTTCACCGTGTTCGGTGGCTCCCTCGGCGAAGTTTTCGGCGAAAAAATCGTCAAAGTCATGGATCTCGCCATGAAGACCGGTTGCCCAGTTATCGGCCTCAACGATTCAGGTGGTGCTCGTATCCAAGAAGGAGTCGTATCACTTGGCTTGTACGGTGAGATTTTCTACCGAAATGTTCAGTCTTCGGGGGTTATCCCGCAGATCTCCATGATCATGGGCCCGTGCGCAGGTGGCGCGGTTTACTCACCGGCTCTCACCGATTTCACCATCATGGTCGACAAAACCTCTCACATGTTCATAACCGGTCCCGACGTCATCAAGACCGTGACCGGTGAAGATGTTGAGTTTGAGGATCTCGGTGGTGCGCTAACACACAACTCGAAGAGCGGTGTGGCGCACTACATGGGTAGCGATGAAAACGATGCCTTCGATTACTTGAAGGCACTGCTCTCCTATTTACCCAGCAACAATCTTGAGAACCCACCGATCTATGACGTGGAGATACCACTCGAAATAACCGATGAAGACCGCGAACTCGACACCATAATTCCTGACTCCCCTAATCAGCCATATGACATGCATCGGGTGATCGAGCATGTACTTGACGATGGTGACTTCTTGGAAATCCAGGCCCTCTTTGCACCTAACATTTTGTGCGGATTCGGACGCGTTGAGGGGAACGCTGTCGGCGTCGTGGCCAACCAACCCATGCAGTATGCCGGAACTTTAGATATTGACGCCTCGGAGAAAGCCGCACGTTTTGTGCGCACCTGCGATGCATTCAACATCCCGGTGCTGACTTTCGTCGATGTTCCCGGATTCTTACCCGGCACCGATCAAGAATGGAACGGCATCATCCGACGTGGTGCCAAATTGATTTACGCTTACGCCGAAGCCACCGTTCCCCTTGTCACTGTCATCACCCGTAAGGCTTATGGCGGTGCCTACGACGTAATGGGCTCCAAACATCTGGGTGCCGATCTGAATTTGGCCTGGCCCACGGCTGAGATCGCAGTTATGGGCGGGCAAGGTGCGGTCAATATTTTGTACCGTAAAGAACTAGCAGAATCAACCGACCCTGCGGCCGAACGCGCCCGCCTGTTGGCCGAGTACCAAGACACTTTGGCGAATCCATATATCGCCGCAGAGCGCGGCTATGTTGATCGCGTCATCTTGCCGAGTGAGACTCGCCTTTCTGTGACACACGGGCTACGTGCGTTACGCAATAAGCGAGCCACGCGCCCGCCAAAGAAGCATGGCAATATCCCGCTGTGAACCCATCCTTCGCTTCAGATATTCGCATCGTCGCTGGCATGCCCACTGACGAGGAAATAGGGGTAATCGTTGCCGTGTTAGCAGCGCGTTCTGCGGCGAGGCCACGCAATAGCCAACCCGTGAGTCTTTGGGCGAACAAGGCACGACTAACAAGGCCATCAATAGGGGCCGGTCCCGGTGCTTGGCGCGCATCCGCGATGCCAAGGTGACACCCATCCGCCTGGTTCTCGCATCTGCTTCTCCGGCTCGTAAGAACGTTCTCCTAGCCGCCGGCATCGATCCGATCATCGAGGTCAGCAACGTCGATGAGGAAGCCATGAGCCGCGAACTGGGGGCCATCCCCCCAACCGATCTGGCCCTTGCCTTAGCCAAGGCCAAGGCGGACGAGGTTATCTCTCGATTAGACATTGACGATGACACCGTGGTCATTGGTTGTGACTCGATTTTTGAATTGGCCGGAATCGGGTACGGAAAACCACTCACCCCGGCAGTCGCCACTGAGCGGATAACCGCCATGTCTGGGCAA
>WLHM01000154.1 GCA_009702725.1 Actinomycetota bacterium
CCGGGGCTGTTGAAACCGGCCTGATCGATGCACCTGATGATCAAGTGGCCCGCGAGATCGAACAAGCTCGGCTATTCGGGGCCGCTGAACTCGCTCGGGCAGCCGAAGTCGTCAGTGAAGCGCTAAGTGCACTAAAAGGGGCCACCGCTCCGCGCCTGCACCTTGAGTTGATGGTGGCGCGATTGCTACTGCCGGCCGCTGATGCCGATGAGCGCGGGTTCTTAGCTCGCCTTGATCAACTCGAACGGCGGATGGCTACCGGGGAGTTCCAGCAGCTGGTTGCAGTGCAATCGCCCGCGCAGGCTGCGGAGCAATCTGGCGAGCCGGGGCCATCGTCACGGCCTCGCAAGTTGTCTGAAGTCGCGCCATCGACGGGTAAGGCGCCCGCGGTTAGCGAAACACCTGCGGTTGATGAGCCGGTGGCCTCAGCCCCGGTTACTGCTGCAGCGGCAAGTGGGGTGGGGCTGACCGAGCTTAAGTCAATGTGGCCAGCGGTCCTGGATGCGGTCAAGTCATATTCGCGGGTGGCGTGGGTGCTCTTTAGTGTGTCGGCCCCCTTGTCGCTTGTTAATGGGGTGCTGGCTGTTGGCCTAGACAATGCGAACAAGATCAACAATGCGCGCGCAAGTGGCCACGATGAGCGCCTGCGACAAGCGATACTTGATGTGTTGCAACTTGACGTGAAGATCGATGTAGTGCTTGCACCTGATGTTGCCTCGACGGTGACCTCAACGGGTGCCGAGCGCACCAGCCCGCCGGTCGCTGATACTCCGAGCATGGATGACGAAAACATGGATGACTCATCCGGAGTAGATCTGGCGCTGCGGGCATTAGGAGCCACACAAATCGGCGAGATCGAGCACTGACATGTATGAAGGCGTAGTACAGGATCTAATCGATGAGTTGGGCCGACTGCCCGGCGTTGGCCCCAAAAGTGCGCAGCGAATTGCCTTCTACATCTTGGCCTGCGACCCAATAGATGTTGAGCGCTTGGCTAATGCGCTCCGCGAAGTTAAAGACAAAGTGCAGTTCTGCGTGGTTTGTGGCAACGTCGCCGAAGAAGATCACTGCCGCATCTGCCGTGATCCGAAGCGCGATTTAACGATCTTGTGTGTTGTTGAAGAATCCAAGGACGTAGTTGCTATCGAGAAGACCCGTGAATTTCGCGGCCGCTACCACGTACTCGGTGGCGCCATCAGCCCGATCGAAGGCATCGGCCCGGATGCTCTTCGGATTCGCGAATTGATCGCACGGCTTGCTGACGGCGCGATAACAGAAGTCATTTTGGCAACCGACCCCAACCTCGAGGGTGAAGCCACGGCAACTTATTTAGCGCGATTGATAGCACCACTTGGCATAGCGGTCTCACGGCTAGCAAGTGGCCTGCCGGTCGGCGGCGACCTCGAGTATGCCGATGAAGTGACATTAGGGAGAGCTTTCGAAGGCCGGCGTCGAGTAGAGCACTAGCGTCACCGGTGGGTAATCGCCGCGGCTCGCCCCCGTACACTTTGCACTCGTGTCCTTGATTGTGCAGAAATTCGGCGGATCCAGCCTTGCCGACGCCGCAAGCGTCAAACGGGTGGCCCAGCGCATCGTCGATACCAAGTTGGCCGGGCACCAGGTGGTGGTCGTAGTTTCGGCCATGGGCGACACCACCGATGAACTCCTTGATCTCGCCGAACAGGTCTCGCCAAACCCCCCGGCCCGCGAGCTAGACATGCTCCTGACCTCCGGTGAGCGCATATCGATGGCTCTGGTGGCGATGGCCATTTCAGACCTTGGGGCCGATGCCCGCTCGTACACCGGCTCACAGGCCGGTTTGATCACCGACTCCGCTCACGGTGCGGCCCGCATCATTGATGTCACACCGGGTCGAATTCAAGAGGCACTGGCCGAAGGTGCGATACCAATTGTCGCGGGCTTCCAGGGCGTGGCCCAAGACACTAAAGACATCACCACGCTTGGTCGTGGCGGCTCAGACACCACGGCGGTGGCACTGGCGGCGGCCCTTGAGGCCTCGGTCTGCGAGATCTACACCGATGTTGATGGTGTTTTTAGTGCCGATCCCCGCGTCGTACCACTTGCCCGGCAGGTGCCATATATAACTTATGAAGAAATGCTTGAACTTGCCGCAGTCGGCGCGAAAGTGCTGCACCTTAGATGTGTGGAGTACGCCCGGCGTTTCGATGTCCCAATTCACGTGCGCTCATCCTTCTCTGATCGCGAGGGCACATTTGTTTTGTCACCGGCTGCAATCGCAGCCGCAGTAGCCGAAGGAAGAGCCATGGAGCAACCCATCATTTCTGGTGTCGCGGCCGACACCAATGACGCCAAGATCACCGTGGTGGGTGTACCCGATCAACCGGGCCGGGCGGCCGCGATGTTCCGCGCACTCGCAGCTGCTGGCATCAATGTCGACATGATCGTGCAGAACGTGTCAGCCGCATCGACCGGGCGCACCGACGTGACTTTCACCTGCCCTCAAGGTGTCGCGCAAAAGGCGACCAAGGCCTTGGAGACAGAGCAAGCCGCGATTGGTTTTGAGTCGTTGTTGGTTGATGATCAAATTGCTAAAGTTTCACTCGTCGGCGCGGGTATGCGCTCGCATCCTGGTGTTTCAGCAACTTTCTTCTCAGCCCTTGCCGAGGCAAGCATAAACGTCGAGATGATTTCTACGTCCGAGATTCGAATCTCAATCGTTACCCGCGTGGATGACGCCAAGCGTGCGGTGCAGGCTCTCCATGCCGCATTTGGATTAAATGCCGATGGTGAGGCTGTTGTGTACGGAGGGTCCGGACGATGAGCCGCAAGCCAGTTGTCGCCGTAGTGGGTGCGACCGGCCAAGTTGGCACCGTGATGCGCCGACTGCTTGATGAACGCGACTTCCCGATGCAGCAGGTGCGGTTTTTCGCTTCTGCTCGATCAGCGGGCACCACGTTGCCATGGCGCGGCAGCGAGATCATTGTTGAGGATGCCGCGACCGCTGACCTAACCGGCATCGACATCGCGCTGTTTTCCGCAGGCGGCGCTTCGTCCAAAGCACTTGCGCCTAAGTATGCGGCGGCCGGTGCCATCGTGATCGACAACTCATCGGCTTGGCGCATGGACCCTGACGTGCCGTTGGTAGTTAGCGAAGTTAACCCGCAGGCAATTGGTGAGGCCCGTAAAGGGATTATCGCTAATCCAAATTGCACGACGATGGCTGCGATGCCGGTATTGCAGCCCCTGCACGCCGAGGCCGGGCTGCGCCGCCTGATAGTCAGTTCATACCAAGCGGTATCTGGCAGCGGGCTTGCCGGCGTCAAAGAACTCGATGAGCAAGTGCGTGCTGCGATGAGCCAAGACATCGCAGGCTTGACCCATGATGGCGGCTCGGTTACGTTTCCGCAGTCGCAGAAGTACGTGCGCACCATCGCATTTGATGTGATTCCGCTAGCGGGCAATATTGTTGATGACGGTTCCCTCGAAACCGATGAGGAGCAAAAACTGCGCAATGAGAGCCGAAAAATTCTTGGTATCCCTGACTTACTTGTCTCAGGAACTTGTGTCCGTGTCCCCGTCTTCACCGGCCACTCCCTTTCTATAAACGCCGAGTTTGATCGCCCGATAACACCAGAGCGGGCAACGGCACTGTTATTAGGTGCACCCGGTGTTGAGTTATCAGAAGTTCCAACTCCACTGCAGGCGGCTGGTGCTGACCCATCATTTGTCGGCCGCATCCGCCAAGACTCATCGGTGGCGGGAGGCAAAGGCCTTGCGCTGTTCGTCAGCAATGACAATCTGCGAAAAGGTGCGGCGCTGAACGCGGTGCAAATCGCTGAACTTGTCGCAATTCGGTTGAATTGAAGCGCGGCGGGCCGGGAGACTCCTAGTTAGCTACCAGAACTCGAAAGTGGTTAACACCTGCGTCTACAGATCCACGTACCCAGCCGTACGGTGCCTGCGCAGTTGCTTGAAGGAATTGAACGACCTCCGTGGTAATCACCTCGCCCGGTAACACGTTTGCCACCCCTGGTGGGTATGCGGCCAAGGTATCGCCGGAAATGCGCCCAATGGCCTGCGCTGCAGGTACCACCTCGGCGTCGGCAAAATAAGCTTCGCGCACATCACGGGCCCTCGGCCCGGTGGGGGGCAAAACAATTGGTTGTCGAACTATTTCCCCAGGGGCTTTCGAGTCGAGCTCGGGCAGGGCGTGCAAGGCATCGACGAGGAACCCAGCGTCAAGGCGACTACCCGCACCCACGATTGCGACAATGACTGAATCGGTTGCCATCTCGACATGGATTCGGCTACTAGCTTCGAGTAGCGCTCTGGCTTCGAAGCCCGGTACCCCGCCCGAACTCGTATCGACCACGAGGTGAAGCGGATCCAAGGCAATCACGTCAGGTGAGGCAAGCATCGCCGGTGATGGATCAACA
>WLHM01000155.1 GCA_009702725.1 Actinomycetota bacterium
CAACCATTCCTTCGCGGCCGATCCGGCAACTTCGTCGGTACTAATGGCCTTAGCCTCGGCCCTCACTGCACCACCGATCACCTGATTCCCGGTGTCGTTAGTTGCTTTAGGACGCCCGGCAAATAATCGATCTCGAAGAGTTCGAAATTGCAAAGCCTCGAACACCTGCTCAACGCCCGCTTCATCCCAAGGCCGCAATTCGCAGTCGGTGATTGCTAGGTCAATTGGCACATCAGTACGCAGTGCGGTCAGGTCACGGTTGACGATGACCTGCGGCAAGGCGGTGCGGAGTGCATCACCCACCTTGCCGGATACCTCGGTGACCCGATCTATCAGCTGAGTAAGTGAGCCGTATTCGTTTATCCATTTGGCGGCAGTTTTCTCACCGACTCCAGGAATGCCCGGCAGATTGTCACTCGGGTCACCCCGAAGCGCCGCAAAATCTGGGTATTGCGTCGGGCTCAGCCCGTATTTCTCCTGCACTGCACTCGGTGTCATGCGCGCAAGATCCGAAACACCTTTTTTTGGATACAGCACCGTGACCTGCTCGGTGACCAATTGGAAGGCATCACGATCCCCGGTCACGATAAGGACTTCACCACCGCTGGCCAAGGCCCGACCGGTTATTGTCGCAATGACATCGTCGGCTTCGTAGCCATCACACAGAACCACCGGGATGCCCATCGCCCGAACAACCTCTTGGATTAGGTCTACCTGGCCTTTGAACTCCACAGGAGAGCTTGCGCGATTCGCCTTATAGGCCGGGAATTTCTCCGTTCGGAAAGTCTGGCGAGAAACATCAAAGGCGACCGCCACATGTGTTGGCTGCTCATCGCGCAGCACGTTGATCAGCATGGAAGTAAACCCGTAAACAGCATTGGTGGGTTGCCCGGTAGAAGTTGAAAAATTCTCAACGGGGAGGGCATAAAAGGCTCGATACGCAAGTGAGTGGCCATCAAGTAGCAACAGCCGGATATGGGACACCTGTTGATCCTAAAGGCGATCAGTCATCCGATCTGACGTCGCCGGTGAAATGGCCCTAGAGTCTGCTCATGAGCCAATCTGCCGAGGGCCACGCGGCACTTCTGCGCGAGTTGGCTGGTGCCGGGGCCGGGGCGCTGGCCGAGCGAATGCAGATTGTCGTGACCGAGGCGGGACCGGGGCGTGTGGTCGCTACCATGCCCGTTGAGGGCAACACCCAGCCTTATGGCCTCTTACATGGTGGAGCCAACGCGGTACTGGCCGAGAGTTTGGGGTCTATCGCCGGCGGAATCCACGCCGGCCCCGGTCGCATGGTGGTCGGCGTCGATCTTTCGTGCACCCACCACCGTGGGGCGCGAAGTGGCCTGGTGACCGGTGTCGCTACTCCCCTTCATGAGGGCCAGACCGTGGCGACCTACAGCATCACCATCACTGATGATGGAGGCCACCTGCTGTGCACCGCACGGTTAACTTGCCTTATTCGAAAATTATCCGGTGGTTAGCCCACCCAAGGCGAGCCAATCGGGTTATGCTCCGGACGCTCAACAGCTAAATTCGAGGGGGTTCCGCATCCGTATCGGGATCAGGCCGCGGTTCTGCATCGGGGCCCTTCTTACCGCCATCGCGGCCTGCTTGCTGATGGCCTTTGCGCCTTCGGCCGCGGCCGCTGGCACTGCAATTGTGGGTACCCTTAAAGGCCCTGATGGTTCCGCGCTCGTAAATGTCTCCCTTACCGCGGCGGCTGAAGGTTTTACCGAGACGGTCGTTTCGGGGTCCGACGGTGCTTTCCGCATTGAAGTCCCAAAGGGCGGTACATATCAGTTAACAGTTGATGCGGCCACCTTGCCCACCGGCATCACTTTTAGTAAGGCAGCGGATCAAGACAGATCGATTTTAGTACTGGGTGGCGAAAAGAAAGTACTCTTCACTTTCGCGAGCGGAGCCGATGGGGGTACAGCTACAACGAGCTCATTCACCTGGGCGCGGATCTCCCAATTACTCGTTGACGGCCTGTTCTTTGGGATTTTGATTGCCCTAGGTGCGGTCGGGCTGAACTTGATCTTCGGTACCACCGGATTAACAAACTTTTCCCACGGCGAGCTCCTGACCTTGGGTGCTTTCACCGCGGTTGTACTGAACGAACTAGGTTTGAACCTGATAATCGCCGCCCCGATTGCGGTCGCGCTCAGTGCAATTCTTTGGGGGTGGGGTCAAAATAGGATCCTCTGGAAGCCGCTGCGCCGGCGCAAGACGGGCCTAATTGCGAGCATGGTCGTGACTATCGGCCTGGCGATAACGATTCGCTACGCCCTGCTGCTCTTCTTCGGTGGCTCCCCCCGTAGCTATCAGCAGTTCGCCGGCCAATCTGGCTTGGAGTTTGGCCCGGTGAGTATCCCCCCTAAGTCGATAGTTTTTGCTATTTTGGCCGCGATCGCCATAGCTGCCACGGTTTTTTGGCTGCAACGATCTCGTATTGGTAAGGCAACAAGAGCTGTTTCTGATAATCCAGCGCTGGCGTCTGCCACCGGTATTGACGTTGAGCGAGTCATTTCCGTCGTCTGGATCCTTGGTGCTGGGCTCGCAGCATTCGCTGGGATTTATCTCGGATCAACCCAAGATGTCACCTGGAATATGGGCCAACGCCTGCTTTTAGTGATGTTCGCGGCGGTAACCCTCGGCGGGCTTGGCACCATCTACGGCGCCATTGTTGGCGCACTCGTAGTCGGAATGTTCGTGCAATTGTCCACCTTGTTTATCCCCACCGAAATGAAGACCGTCGGTGCCCTGTTCTTGATGATCATTATTTTGCTGGTACGACCACAGGGCATTCTTGGGCGACGAGAGCGGGTGGGCTAACACATGGATTTCTCATTCGTCTTAGGCCAATCCATCACCCAAGCTTTGGGTGTAACAGCCATTATTTACTGCCTGGCCGCCATGGGCCTAAACCTCCAGTTCGGCTATACCGGCCTCCTAAACTTCGGGCAGGTGGCCTTCGCGGCAATCGGCGCCTACTCCATCGGTGTAGTCGTGATCAGTTTCGGCGCGAGTCTTTGGGCTGCGATTCCCATCGGGCTATTGGCTTCAGTGGCATTGGCCCTGGTTCTGGGTATTCCTACCCTGAGGCTACGAGCCGACTATTTGGCAATCGTCACTATCGCAACTAGTGAGATAATCCGACTACTCGTACGCTCAATCGCCCTCCGCGATACTTTCGGTGGCGCGAACGGGATCAACGGCAAAATGGGTCAGGCCTTCCATGACCTAAATCCATTCCATGCTGATATCGACCTTCCATTTTTGACTTGGACCCGGCAAGATCTTTGGG
This sequence comes from Actinomycetota bacterium, assembly GCA_009702725.1. GTDB lineage: Bacteria > Actinomycetota > Actinomycetes > S36-B12 > S36-B12. The sequence goes on from WLHM01000155.1 coordinate 3,311, forward strand.
TCGTAACAGTCGGCTGGACCCTTATCGCGATTTTTACGCTTGCTACTTGGCTGCTAGTTCGTAGCCCCTGGGGCCGGGTCGTGAAGGGTATCCGCGAAGACGAAAATGCGGTGGTATCGCTAGGTAAGAACGCCTACGTATACAAGATGCAGGCACTTATTTTGGGCGGCCTCCTCGGCACGGTAGGCGGCATGGTTTGGGCCGTAGCGAAGCAATCGGTACAGCCCGATAACTTCGTACCGGATGTAACGTTCTTCTCCTACACCATTTTGTTGCTCGGTGGCGCTGCACGGGTTTTCGGTCCGATCGTGGGCGCAATTATTTTCTGGTTCTTGCTGGTATTCGTTGGCGAATTCTTGAACCAGATGATCGAAGCCGGCTGGATAACGTTCTTACTGCCGACCGACGTTGGCCCGATCCGATTCATCCTCGTTGGCCTTGGCCTCATGGGTCTGATGATTTTCAGACCGCAAGGCATTTTCGGCGATAAAAGAGAGTTGGCCCTTGATGCCCGCTAACGGCCAACGTGCCCTAGAGGCGCAATCGGCGCTCGCCACGGTGCCACGAGTACCTGGCGCACCTAAGCCTGATCCCATTTTGGTTGCAAGTTCAATCGTGCGCCGTTTTGGCGGGCTTTCAGCCGTTGATGTTGCCCACGTCGAGATCCAGCGCGGGTCAATTACCGCACTCATTGGCCCCAACGGCGCGGGTAAGACCACATTCTTCAACCTGCTAACCGGATTCGACGCTCCAGATGAGGGCGCCTGGTCTTTCAATGGCAGGTCCATGGGCCGGCTATCCCCTTATCGGGTAGCGCGGTTAGGCATGGTCCGCACCTTCCAGCTCACGAAGGCACTAAACCGCCTCCGGGTAATCGACAACATGTTGCTAGGCGCCAAGGGCCAACGCGGCGAGCATTTGTGGGCTTCGATTTTCCCCTTTCTTTGGCGCGGCCAAGAGGCTAAGAACACCGAACGTGCTGATGTGTTGCTCAAACGATTTAGTCTTGACGCCAAACGTGGTGATTTCGCCGGATCACTATCTGGCGGCCAGCGCAAACTGCTCGAAATGGCCCGCGCTTTAATGTCGGAGCCCGAACTCATCA
>WLHM01000156.1 GCA_009702725.1 Actinomycetota bacterium
ATCAAGTAAAGCTGCGCGATCAGGTTGTGCCGCTCGCCACGATTGGTAGCTGGACTCCCAAGTCGAGCGCGCGGCTACCACCCGCTGGGTGAGTCTGCTGCGAACGGTCGCGAGCAACGTATCGGGGAATGCAAATGTTTCGCTTGGATCTAGGCCTAGAACTACTTTGGTGGCAGCGACTTCTTCGGCGCCCAACGCCGAGCCATGGGACTTCGCGGTGTTTTGCGCGTGCGGTGCGGGCCAGCCGATGGTGGTTCGAACTCGAATGAAAGTCGGGCGTAATTTCTCGGCCGCAGCGGCCTGCATTGCATGGTAAAGCTGGGCGACGTCAACGGAACCATCTTCGTTGCGATCTACTTCGTGGATGGCCCAGTGGTAGGCCGCATAGCGTTCAACCACGTTCTCAGTGAAAGCTACGGCGGTATCACCTTCAATTGAAATGTGGTTGTCATCCCACATCACCGTGAGATTACTTAGCCCTTGGGTACCGGCCAGCGAGGAGGCTTCCGAGGTGATGCCCTCCTCGAGGTCGCCATCAGATGCGATTACCCACACCCGATGGTCAAATGGGCTCTTACCTGGCGCGGCATCGGGATCAAATAGCCCGCGTTCATACCTTGCCCCCATCGCCATTCCGACAGCTGTCGACAGCCCCTGCCCGAGTGGTCCAGTAGTGGTTTCGACCCCGGCCGTATGGCCGTGCTCGGGGTGGCCAGGAGTACGCGAACCCCAAGTGCGAAATTCGCGCAGATCTTCCATCGTTAAGCCGTAGCCCGACAAAAATAACTGTGAGTAAAGGGTCAAACTGGAGTGCCCGGCTGAGAGCACGAAGCGGTCACGCCCGAGCCAATTGGGGTCATTCGGGTCGTGACGCAGAATATGGGTGAATAGCAGGTAGGCAACCGGCGCCAAACTCATTGCCGTACCGGGATGGCCATTGCCAACTTTTTGGACGGCGTCCATTGCTAAGGCCCGTAGGTGCCGTACGGCATCGTCGTCGATTGGGTCCCAATTCAGCGGTTCGCTCATGGCCTAAGCCTAGTGATGGAGAACACAGGAGAGGGCAGTGATCCAAAGACCAGTCCAGCCGTCCAGCGCTTACCGGTATCGTGTGCGAAATGACGGCCGCGCCCACTCACGTAAAGCTGAACAGGGTTCAGCAATTTATGGCGCACGTGGCCCTGACCAAGCCCCGAATAGTTGAATTACTGCTAACGACGGCGATCCCGACAATGTTCTTGGCGGCTCAGGGGCTTCCGACCCTGAAAGTGGTGGTTGCGGTTTTGATCGGCGGGACTTTGGCCGCGGGTGCCGCCAACACCTTCAACAGTGTCTATGACCGAGATATCGATGCCCTGATGCAGCGCACCGACCACCGCCCAGCGGCAATGGGAACAATAAGTGTGAGGGCCGGAATTATCCAAGGTGTCGTCTTGAGTTTGGGGAGTGCGGCAGCCCTACTCTCGCTCGCTAATCTCATCTCGGCCCTGTTAGCCGTTCTTGCGATCCTGCTATACGTGGTGGGCTACACAATTTTGTTAAAACGCCGCACTTCGCAGAACATCGTTTGGGGTGGCGCCGCTGGCTGCATGCCTGTCCTGATTGCTTGGTCGGCAGTCACGGGTTCACTAACTTGGACACCGGTCGTGCTGTTTTTGATTATCTTCTTTTGGACACCGCCCCACTACTGGCCACTGGCGATGAAGTACCGAGACGACTATGAGCGTGCAGGTGTGCCAATGCTGCCGGTTGTTAAGCCGGTGACCACGGTAACCACCAATATCGTGATCTATGCCGTGGTGATGGTGCTTTTCTCTCTGGCCTTAATCCCCGTGGCACCAATGGGTTGGGTCTATTCAATCGCCGCCGTAATTTTGGGTGCCGCGTTTATCTTCCAGACTGTAGTTCTCTATCGAGTTGCTCGCGCACCTTCAACCGAGGTGCTGGTGCCTGCAATGCGACTATTCCATGGCTCAATCACTTATCTTGCGCTACTTTTCTTAGCTGTTGCGATCGACCCGTTCGTCGGTTAGTCCGCGGGTTCTAATCGCAGCGGGCATGAACAAAGCAGTAACCCAAACTAGTGATGCGCCGAGCACGTGCACTGTTACCAGTGCGACGGGGAGTCCCGAAAAATACTGCGTGTAACCGATAACGCCCTGCACCATCGAAATTGCAAGCAGTGTGAGTGTCAGGATGAATAACTGCCGGGGAGCCTTGGTTAGCCTGACGGCCAGCAGCATCGCCAAGATGAGACCGATAAATAACAGAACTACATCAGCATGAAGCCAGGCGACGGTGCGCGGATCGAATCCAAACCGTGACTCGCTTTCTGCGTCGCCACTGTGCGGGCCCCTCCCTGTCACGATGACCCCGAGAACTACCACCGCGAATGCGGTGCCAACCATTGCCCAAGTGAGAATTTGAAGTTCAGGACGAACCAAATAAATAATTGGTTGATCACCTAAATCTCGAGACCGCACGACAAGGGCTACACAGCCGGCCGCGATTACAGTCGACACCAGAAAATGCGCCGAGACACTTAGTGGGCTCAGCCCCGTCAATACGGTGATACCGCCAAGGATCGCCTGGGCGAAAGTACCGATAATTGGAATTAAAGCCAGAAACAGAATTACTCGTCGTGCAGGTAGCCCCGCCGCTTTTCGACGACGCCTATCCATGATGGCAGCAGCTACTGCTGCAATTGCCAAGATCACCAACGCAAATGTAAGTAGTCGATTCCCGAACTCGACATATTTGTGCCAAGCCTCTTCTTGCCGGGCCGTTGGAATGTATGAACCCTCAACACACTGTGGCCAAGTTGGGCAGCCCAGCCCCGATGAGGTCAGGCGCACGATGGCTCCGGTAACTACGATCGCGCACTGCGCTATCAGATTCGCGACGAAAATTCCGCGGACCGCGGGGGTGCATCTACCCGATTTGAATTCCGGTGTTATCAGCGCTGCCGTAGACGTCATGAAGAACACACTAAGGTCGGAGCCCACATTGTCGCCACCCGGAGTTACTCCCAGCGAAAGTAGCGGCGCGCGAGAAGAGCGCCGATGGCCCCCCAGACGGCAAGAACAATGGAAGGCAGTAGCAGGTCCGCCGTGCTGGGAACCTGAGTTGAGAGCGTAGTAGTGAGTGCCTCAACGAGAGCCGCAGACGGGGTGAATTCGATTATTGACCCGAGGACATCAGGTAATTGGTCGGGCGAAATTATTATGCCGCCAAATAAAATAAGTGTGAGAAAAACCCCATTTGCTAACGCGAGGACCGCTTCAGCTCTCAGTGCTCCTGCCAAGTACAACCCCCACGCTGCGAAGGTGAAGGATCCCAGGAACGCTACAAGGATCGATAGCGGCCAAGACCCACCGGGCCGCCAGCCCAGCAATACACCCAGAAGTAAAACGACCAGCATCGAAAGCAAGGTCACGATCGCGGTAGCAATCGCCTTACCTGCCAACAAGTTCGTCCGGGTAAGCGAAGTTGTGGCCAAGAAACGCAAGGCTCCGGAGCGGCGCTCGAAACCGGTGGCGATGGCCAAGGACGTGAAGCAGGTGGCCAGAATACTTATTGATAAGACTTTCGGGATTGCTCCATCGATTCCACCGGGCACAAATGTGGTGAGACCGAGCGCAAGCACCAGCACGATCGGGATTATGAAGACGAGAAGGAGTTGCTCCCCGTTACGCAACAGCAGTCGCAATTCCCAGCCGGTATGTGCCCGAGTCCGAGCCCCAGAAGTTATCACTGTTTTACGTCCGTGGCCGCGATGACGATGTCTTCAAGGGTGCGTCCGCCCGATCTAATTTCAGTGGCTTGAATACCGGTCGCGGCGCACCATTTAGTGATGTCGGCTAAGAGTTGCGGTGAAGCGTGACCTCGAACTTCGTATTGACCGGGCCTTATTTCAACAACCTGAAATTCGGCGCCAACCGCGCCGGTTAAAGCATTGAGATCAATTCCGCTAGTGGCCCGAAATGAGGTGATATCTGCCGAACCGGTTAGGGCGGCAACGGTGCCACTGGCCACGATCTTTCCAGCCACCATCACAAGCACGAAGTCAGCGATCTCTTCGACGTCACCCAGTTGATGGGTAGTTAAGACAATTGCTGTGCCAAGGTCGCGCAAGGCGCCCAAGGCGGCTAGTAGTTCGCGGCGGGCCTTGGGATCTAGGCCGGCGGTGGGTTCGTCCAAGAAAAGCAATGCTGGATTAGGTAACAACGCAGCCGCAAGCTTTACCCGCTGCTGCTCACCGCCGGACAGCCGCCGGGTCGTGGTTTTGGTCGCCGGGTCGATGCCAAGAGTCGTGAGCAAGGCGATCGGGTCGGCCGGATCTGGATACAGCTTTGCCAAATAGGTAAGCCACTCCAGTGGCTTTGCGGTCGGGTACAGGCC
>WLHM01000157.1 GCA_009702725.1 Actinomycetota bacterium
GCTGGAGAGGTAGTTGTCAACGAAATTAACACGATGCCAGGGTTCACTCCTATTTCAATGTTCCCGCGGATGTGGGCGGCATCAGGGCTGGACTACCCAGCGTTGATTGACCACCTGGTCCGCGATGCGCTGAAGCGCGGTACCGGGCTTCGTTAGGTATTGGTGAGTACCTTTCGCACCGACGTGCAATGATGAATTACTAATGATGAATCACTAAAGGTCAAAGATAATTATCTCTGAGGGGATGAGCCGGGATGTCAGGGCAAAAATCAAATGAGATGCTGGCGGCGGTCTACGACAAAACCGGCGTTGCTGCTGATGTTCTCAGTGTGCGTAGCATCAAGCGCCCAGATGTTGGGGCCGGCCAAGTTCGGGTGAAAGTTGCATTTTCTGGCATCAACCCCACCGACGTGAAGTTCCGCGGTGGGCGAACCACTCGCCCGATCGATGGTTTTCAGGTTCCGCACGTGGATGGCTCAGGGACAATAGACGCGGTAGGTCCCGGTGTAGACCTAACGCGTATCGGCCAAAGAGTTTGGGTGTTACTTGCTGCTCACGAAAGCAAATGGGGGACGGCTGCCGAGTGGGCGGTGGTCAATCAAGACCGAGCTATTCCACTGCCTGATTCAGTGTCCTTCGAGCTCGCCGCAACCCTTGGGGTACCCGCGGTCACCGCGGCTAATTGCGTTTTAGGTGATGGCCCAGTTTCCGGTTTGGATGTACTCGTTGCTGGCGGCGCAGGTGCTGTGGGTAGTTGCGCCGTGCAACTGGCCCGCTGGCAAGGAGCTCGAGTTGCCGCAACGGTTAGTGGTTCTGCCAAGGCCGAGATCGCCCGGCAGGCCGGCGCCGATTATGTGGTGAATTACCGCGACACCGACGCGATCTCGCAGCTGCAGACGTGGAGCACGAAAGTGGCGCGCATAATCGAAGTTGATCTTGCTGCCAATTTGGATATTGATCTGGCCGTTGCGGCGCCGGGGGCCTCGATAGTGACATACGCGGCCCCCGGCGAAGACCCGGTGCTTCCAACTCGCAGGTTGATGACCGCGGGGGTCTGCCTGCGGTTCATGCTGCTCTACACCCTGCCGGCACCTTTACTTGCCGCCGCCATTGAAGTCGTTCGTGCGGCACTGGTAGCGGATGTTTTACAGCTGCCTTCAATTCAGGTATTCGCACTGAATGACATAGTTGCAGCCCACGAGGCTCAAGAAGCTGGCCCAATTGGTCGGGTTTTGGTTGAGCTCCCGCAATAGCTAAATCTTTTTCTGAGCTGCGGTCAGAGATTAAGAACCGGGCAGGTCAGGGTGCGAGTAATACCCGGCACGACTTGAATGCTGGCAACCACCAGTCGCCCAAGGTCATCCATGGTGCGCGCTTCGGCCCGCACAATTACGTCATATGGGCCGGTAACATCCTCGGCAAGTACAACTCCGTCAATGTCACGAATCGCCTGAACCACCGTGGCGGCTTTACCGACCTCGGTCTGGATGAGAATGTAGGCCTGTACCAGCATGGTGCGAGACTAGCGCTGAAACCACGTCAAAGGGGTACTGATGGTCGATTCGCCGGACGGCACAATCTCTGATTTAGGGGAGTTTGGCCTTATCCAACGCATCACGTCAGGGGCTGGTGCCGCCAAGGCGGTGATACTGGGCCCGGGTGATGACACGGCAATTGTTGCGGCACCCGACGGCAAGGTGGTTATTACGACCGACCTCATGGTCGAGGGGCGCCATTTCCGCCGTGATTGGTCAACGCCGGTAGATGTTGGACGCAAAGCAGCTGCAGCGAGTTTGGCTGATGTGGCGGCTATGGGCGCGGTTCCGACGGCGCTGGTGGTCGGATTGGCGGCTCCCGGTGACCTACCCGTTGCCTGGGCGGTGGCATGTACCGCGGGCTTGACCCAAGAAGCTGCGCTAGTTGGGGCCGTGATTGTGGGCGGTGATGTGGTGTCAGCGGAGACGATCACCTTGGCGGTAACCGCGATTGGCGATTTGCAGGGGCGCGATCCGGTATTGCGGAATGGGGCACAAGTTGGTGATCAAGTTGCGATTGCCGGTCGTTTAGGTTGGGCCGCGGCGGGGCTCGCAGTGCTTACCCGTGGATTTAGATCACCGAAAGTTCTCGTTGATGCACACCGCTTCCCCGAACCGCCATATTCGGCCGGCCCCGCGGCGGCAAAAGGTAAAGCAACTTCGATGATTGACGTCAGTGATGGGTTGGTGGCAGACGCGAGGCACCTTGCCATTGCTTCAGATGTGGTAATCGAGATCGACACCTCAACCTGGGCGATTGCAGAACCATTGCAGGCGGCGGCCTCCGCGTACAACGTTGATCCACGCGAGTGGATGCTGACCGGTGGCGATGATCACGCCCTGCTTGCTACCTTCCCCGCGAAAGCCAAATTACCTAAACCTTTTTATGCGATCGGTGTCGTAACTGCACCGGGTACCGGAGGCGCAGGGGTGAGCGTTGATGGGTTTTGGCGCGCTGAGCCGGGTGGTCATGAGCATTACCGGTAAAAGGTCGGCTGACATAGGTTTTTGGGCAAACAAAAAAGCGCGGGTATATACCCGCGCCTTCTCGTGGGAAAGTTCTTAGCCGCGCACGACCTTGCCGGCTTTGAGGCACGAAGCGCAGACGTTTTGGCGCTTTGGGGTCTTGCCTACCAGGGTGCGGACCCGCTGGATGTTGGGGTTCCAGCGGCGCTTAGTGGGAACATGTGAGTGTGAAACGCTGTACCCGAAGCTCGGGCCCTTGCCGCAGACGTCGCAGTTGGCAGCCACTGTGAACTCCTTCATATGCTTGCCAGGCTCGGCGATTTACTGAGCTTGGCCCGATTCGGGTCGTAGGCTGCCCGTGCAGGCAGCGAACTAAGGGTAGCCGACGAGGTGGCCTAGCCCCAAATTGGGTTGGTTGGTTTGGGACGGAAGGGAGGTCAGCGGTGGCACAGTCAATGGATGAACTTGACGCGCGGGGGATTCAAGCCTGGGCCTATGCAGCTTTGACCGCACTTGGCGAGGCTCGGTCTGAGATCGATGCCCTAAATGTTTTCCCGGTGCCCGATGGCGACACCGGCACCAACGTCTTCTTGACCATGGAGGCGGCCTGCCAGGGTATCGACCAAGCCCTTGAAGAGCCGGGGCACTCGCGCTCGAGTATTGCGCAAGCCCTTGCGCACGGGGCCTTAATGGGGGCGCGGGGTAATTCAGGGGTCATCATCTCCCAGATATTTCGCGGTTCGAGCGTGGCGCTATCCCAGGTGGACCTTGATCGCCCGGTTTCTGGGGCAGACGTTGCTCAGATGCTGCGGTTGGCGGCCGACATGGCTTATTCGGCGGTAGCGAAGCCGGTCGAAGGCACCATCTTGACCGTTGCGCGCGCGGCTTCGGATGCTGCTATCGCAGTGGTGGGGAGAAACCGCGAGGCTGAGGTAAGTGCCGTGGTGGTCGGAGCGGCAGCGGCGGCCCAACAGGCCCTTGAACAAACCCCGTCCCTATTGGAAGTACTGCGTCGCGCAGGGGTAGTTGACGCTGGTGGCCGCGCCTATGTCGTAATCCTGGATGCCCTCGCCGGTGTTGTTACCGGAGTTCGCCGGTCAACAGGTGTTAGCTACGCGCCGCTTCCGCGCCCGCATGAGGCTGAACCGCCCGCTGATTACCTCGGTCCCGCTTATGAAGTCATGTTTCTCCTCGATGCCCCTGCTCCAGCCGTCGATCTCATGCGGGTGCGGCTCGGTGAACTAGGTGACAGCCTCGTGGTTGTCGGCGGTGAAAGTTTATGGAATGTGCACGTTCATGTTGATGATGCGGGTGCGGCGATCGAAGCCGCAATGGCTGCTGGGCGCCCGCATCGGATTCGAATCACCCACCTTGAGATGGTCTCGGTTATTAAGGATCGAATGGCTCGAGGGTTAGTTGCGGTAGCGCATGGCCCAGGTACCGCGGCCCTAATGGAGGGCCTGGGGGTTACCGTCGTCCCGGCGCAACCAGGGCAGCTACCTTCGACAAAGGAGTTACTCGATGCAGTAACTGCATCCGGTGCAGCTGAAGTAGTTTTGCTGCCAAGTGACAAAGACACCTGGCCGGTGGCTGAAGTTGCTGCGGAGCAAGCGCGCGCATCAGCTATTCGAGTTTCGGTTGTCCCTACACGATCAATTGTGCAGACTCTTGCGGCCATTGCGGTTCATGAAGGCGGCGCTCGTTTCGAAGATGATGTGGTGGCGATGACGCGTGCGGCCGGTGCCACCCGCTACGGCGCGGTGACCATCGCTGTTCGCGAGGCACTGACCACGGTCGGCCCATGCCAAGTTGGTGATGTTCTTGGTTTGGTCGACGGCGACATAGTGGTACTTGGTAAGGATGTTGTCACCGTGATCCGCGAGCTCCTTCGTGGCA
>WLHM01000158.1 GCA_009702725.1 Actinomycetota bacterium
CAACCGTGACATTTGGTCTAGCTTCATAAATCATCCCGACTACGCCGAGCGGCACTCGAATTTGCCGCACCTGCAGACCATTTGGCAGGGTATACCCGCGGATTACTTCACCGACTGGATCTGGCAACGAGGCAACTTCACGCAACGCTTGGGCGATATCGGCGATCCGAGACGGGGTTAGAGTCAGGCGGTCGACAAGGGCCGCGGAGGTGCCGGCAGCCTGCGCTCTGGCAACATCGCCAGCATTAGCTGCGGTAATTTCTCCCGAACGCTGGTCAAGGGCGTCAGCCATTGCAAGCAGCGCTTTATCTTTTTGCTCGCGAGTCAGTAGCCGCAGCAGGCTGGCTGCATCGCGGGCCGCTCTTGCGGTCGCGAGTACCTGCTCTTTTTCTTCTTTACTTGCCTCACTCATAGACACACCCTAGATGAATCCAAAATACGCCACTCAAAATGGGAGCAGTCGCCCAGCGGCGAGGGGTCCGGGCTGCTCATTGTGGAATCTCCCCCGCCGGTGGAAGGTGTCTTGGCTAATAACCTCAACTCCCACCGCCTGCCATGCGGGCAATTGTGCTGACTCAAGGTGCTCATCCCACAACTGCACCGACATGGTCACGGCTTCGCCTACATCAGTTGCTTCTTCCCAATAGCGCACTTCGGCTCTATCGACCGCGAATCGACCCGATAACAAGAATGGGTGTTCGTGACCTAAACGCTCAAGTGCCGCACGTATTTCAATTTCACTTACTGGGGCGCCAGCCACTGTCAACGTGACATGCCACAGATGTGCAGAATCAAGCGAGCGAGAGTCGGCGACCATGTAGGCCTCCCATCAAACGCGCCTAGATTGCGATGATCACCAGGTCGTCCCGGTGAACAACTTCGCGTTCATACTCTGGACCTAGATCCCGCGCTAGGTCCTTGGTAGACCGCCCCAGCAACCCGGGAAGTTCACCAGAGTCAAAGTTGACCAGTCCGCGGGCGATCGTGTTGCCACTTTCGTCTAATAAGTCCACCGGATCTCCGGCATCAAACTTGCCGTCGACCCCCGTGATACCCGCCGGAAGCAGGGAAAGTCGCCTTTGGACCACCGCTTCCACCGCACCGGCATCAAGGTGCAACCGTCCGCGGGCGGTCGTGGCGTGGGCCAACCAGAGCAGCCGGGTGGAGGTGCGCTCCCCCGTGGGATGAAACAAGGTGCCGCTGGAGGCCGAACCCAACGCGATGTCACCGGCAGCGGCCGCGGCTAGAAGTACCGGTATACCCGCCGAGGTGGCGATCTGGGCGGCTTCCACCTTGGTTGCCATCCCGCCGAGGCCCACGCCCGCCGCACCGACTCCACCAATGCGTATCGCAGTTAAATCTGCAGGAGTGCGAACTTCACTGATGAGTTTGGCTCCGGGCTGGGTTGGTGGCCCGTCATAAAGCCCATCGACATCCGAAAGGAGTATCAGCGCCTCGGCAGTTACCAGGTGGGCAACAAGTGCCGCTAGTCGATCGTTATCGCCAACCCTGATTTCATCGGTCGCAACGGTGTCGTTCTCATTGACAATCGGAAGTACCCCCATTTCAAGTAATCGAAATAAGGTGCGCTGGGCATTTTTATAGTGAGAACGGCGGGTCACATCCTGTGCGGTAAGTAACACCTGACCAACTGTGATGCCGTGCTTAGCGAACTCGCTGCTGTATTGCGCGATCAACATGCCCTGTCCAACACTGGCGGCCGCTTGCTGCGTTGCTAAATCGCGTGGGCGCGTCGTCAATCCGAGCGCCGGGAAACCTGCAGCGATCGCGCCACTTGAGACGAGAACGACTTGGTGACCTGCCGCATGCCGTACCGCTAGCTGTGCAACTAGACCCGCAAGGCGCTCAGCATCTAGTCCGCCACCACTTTTGGTAAGTGATGATGAACCAACTTTTACGACGATGCGCCCAGCTGACGCCATCATCTCGCGAGCGTTCACGCACCCTCCACGTCGAGCTGGGCATCCAATCGCACATCGGTACCTCGTGGGCTCTTGCTCGAACCCATATCCACATGCAAAGTCGGCTGCCAATCGAATACAACAGCATTGTCATCGCTACCGATCATCACGGTGCAGCCGGCTGCCGCACCCTGCTTGACCAGTTGCTCTTCAACCCCGAGTCGGGCCAGCCGGTCAGATAGGTACCCGACCGCTTCATCATTGCTGAAATCTGTTTGACGCACCCAGCGCTCCGGGCGCTCACCACGCACCCGATAGCCATCGGCCTCCTGAGTAACAGTGAAGCCACGATCATTTACTGACCTCGGGGTGATGACAATTCGCGGAGCCTCATCGGGGATAGCGGCAATGCGAGCCTGCAACACCTTCTCGGCCATCGCAAACGAAAGCGGCCGCAGACCCTCATGGGTTGCCGCAGAGATGTCAAAGACCAGGTAGCCGCGCTCCTCGAGGATCGGACGCACTAGCTCGGCAAGTACGCGCGCATCAGGAACGTCAATCTTGTTGAGCACCACAATGCGCGGGCGGTCAAGTAGCCCGCCGTAGAGCGCCAGTTCGTGTTCGATGGCGTCTATATCGTCAATTGGGTCACGGCCTGTCTCCATCGTGGCGCAGTCAAGAACATGAACGAGCACACTGCAGCGCTCCACGTGGCGCAAGAACTCCAGCCCCAGACCTTTGCCTTCACTGGCACCGGGTATCAACCCCGGAACATCAGCGACGGTATAGACAACCTCACCCGCCGTAACGACTCCAAGATTTGGAATCAAAGTGGTGAACGGATAGTCGGCAATTTTTGGTCGAGCTGCACTCATGGCGGCAACGAGGCTCGACTTACCGGCACTCGGGAAACCGACCAGCGCAACGTCTGCGACAGTCTTAAGTTCTAGGACGATATCTCGATACTCACCGGGTTCACCAAGAAGTGCAAAACCAGGGGCTTTACGGCGCGGTGAGGCCAAGGAGGCATTGCCGAGCCCGCCTCGACCACCTTTGGCGATGATCTGGCGGGTGCCAGCCCCGAGGAGATCTGCGATGACGGAGCCATCAGGTGCCAGCACCATCGTGCCGTTAGGAACCCGCAACACCACGTCGTCGCCTTCGCCTCCGTTGCGATGTGCACCTTGACCCGGGCGACCGTTATCTGCTTTGCGATGCGGGCCATGATGAAACTCGAGCAGAGTTGTCACACTCGGATCAACAACCAGCACAATGTCGCCGCCCCGCCCGCCGCTGCCGCCGTCTGGCCCACCTAGTGGTTTGAATTTCTCGCGCAGCACAGAGGCGCAGCCGTGACCTCCGTCGCCACCTTGTACATGCAAGGTGACTTGGTCAACAAAAGTGGCCACGACTAAAACTCCCTTTTTCTGGAAACCGTGCAATTGCAAAGAGGCGAGCCCAACGGGCCCGCCTCGTCGACATGCGGTGTGCGCAGCAATAACTGCGCAAAACTTGAACGCTTACTGCTGAATTACGCTCCTGCGAGGATATTGACGACGCGGCGGCCACGAGCCACTCCGAATTCGACAGTGCCGGCAGCTAGGGCGAACAAGGTGTCATCCTTGCCGCGACCCACGTTTTTACCGGGATGAAAATGGGTACCGCGCTGACGAACGATGATCTCGCCGGCATTGACATCTTGGCCACCGAAACGCTTAACGCCTAAGCGCTGGGCATTGCTGTCGCGACCGTTGCGGGTGCTAGATGCACCTTTCTTATGTGCCATTAGTTCACTTCCCGGTTTTGATGTCGATGACCTTGACCGCGGTGAGGTCTTGACGATGACCTTGACGGCGACGGTAGCCGGTCTTGTTCTTGAACTTCAGGATGTCAATCTTGGGCCCGCGGTGATGATCGACGATCTCCGCGGTAACAGTTACCGTTGCCAATGTCGCGGCATCGCTGGTGACCTTGCCACCATCTACGACCAAGAGGGCGGGCAGCGTCAGGGACTTGCCTGGCTCACCGGCCTGCCGGTCGAGCACTACAACATCGCCAACCGCGACCTTTTCTTGCCGGCCGCCAGCGCGCACGATCGCGTACACCACAAACTCCTACCTGTAAGTCAATTCCCGGGATCTAGCCCCGCGAGATGGCAGCCTTTAGACCGCCTCCGGGCTAAGGGTACGGATAGCACCCTCGAGCGGTCAAACCGCCTCCTCCGAAAGGCCTGTTTCCAGCACCTCCGAGGTGGCTTCGAGCTCAGTTTCGGGCCCGGATTCCCCTTCCGGGACGCGAGCGTCAGCCAGTTCATCCGCCACTTCATCAGCCAGCTCATAAGCGCGAGCAGCCACATCGGCTGGATCCACCGCATTTGCCGGCCGCCGGTTCTTTGGCGAAATCTCGTGATCATGGCCGTGGTCTGCCCCATTGCCGTTGTCAACCGGATGCATTGAGATCCGAAGGCCCC
>WLHM01000159.1 GCA_009702725.1 Actinomycetota bacterium
GATTATCGGGGCCTCCACTCTTATAGCGGGTTTTGTGGCCGCCATCATTTTCGTCGCAATAGGACTAAATCGAGACACGGTCACTTCCACCCTAATAACGTGGGATGACGTCGCTCCCGACCATGTGTCAGTGACATTCGACGTGCAACGCCAGGCGGCAGACACCGTCACTTGCGTTGTGCGTGCACAAGACAAATCCAGAGCCGATGTCGGCTACGCCCCCATCACCATCGAACCCGGAGCAGCTACGGTGCGCGTTGTTTATGAGCTTCGCACCTTGGCGCCCGCCTACGTCCTCGAACTCTTGGGATGCAGTGTCGGGCCCACCGCGAACGTGATCCAACCCCAATTCCCGCCCGGTGTCGTACCGCCAGACCAGCCCTGGTCCCCATAGCCGATAACGATTCACGCTCTCAGTTGCCCCTTTTATGGATTCACCGTTACCCTCGACTCCCATGAGCGAAGTAACTTGGCTGACCCAAGAGGCGTATGACCGACTGCAAGGTGAACTTGCCGAGCGCGAAGGCCCGGGCCGCACCGAGATCACCAAGCGCATTGAACTCGCCCGCGAAGAGGGTGACTTAAAGGAGAACGGCGGCTACCACGCCGCAAAAGAGGAACAGGGCAAAAGTGAGGCCCGAATTCGTCAGCTGCGGCAGCTTTTGGAGAGTGCGCAGATCGGTGTCCCAGACGCCGAAGCGGATGAAGTCGCTCAGGGCAAAGTAGTAACTGTCCGATTCCCATCCGATGGCGAGGTCGAAACTTTCTTGCTGGGCTCCCGCGAGGAAGCAGCGCACGCCTCCATTGAGGTTTACTCCCCCACCTCACCGCTAGGTTCAGCGGTGATGCGCAAGCGCGTTGGCGAGAGCGCCGTTTATCAACTTGCTAATGGCAAGGAGATGTCGGTAGACATCGTAAAAGTCGAGCCGTATATCCGCTAGCGCGAAGTCGCGTTGCGGTACTTGCGTACCGCCAAGGGTGCGAAGATTCCGATTAAGACAGCGCAGGAAATCAGGGTGTAAAGAGCCGCATGATCGAGCGACCAGTAGTGCGGCTGGATACCCGTCGGGTTACCGAAGAGTTCACGCGTGGACAGCACCAAAGTAGATATCGGGTTGTAGGCGGCTATTGGCTGCAACCAATCTGGCATTGACGAAATCGGCACAAACGCGTTAGACAGGAAGGTCAAAGGAAACAACCACGCCAATCCTGCGGTATTTGCCGTCTCGGGGTTAGGCACACTCAATCCGATCCAAGCCCCAACCCACGCAACGGTGTAGGCAAAAAACAGCAACAGGGCGTAGGCCAGGAGTGCACTGAATAGGCCATTATTTATGCGCCAGCCAACGAGTAACCCGGTGATACTTAATACCGCTAGCACCAGAATTTGGCGGACGGCGTCTGCGAATGTACGCCCTAAAAGCACAGCTGATGGCGACATCGGCAAGGCGCGAAAGCGATCAATGATGCCCCGGCTCATGTCCTCCGCCAGGCCCACCGTGCTCGCTGCAGCCGCGAAAGCCACCGTCTGGCCGAAAATACCCGGCATCAGGTATTGGCGGTACGCATTTGCCGCATCAGCCGAGCTCGCACCGTCACCTGGGATAGGGATTGCACCCCCAAAGACATAGGCGAAGAGCAGCACGAAGATAACGGGCTGCACCAGTGAAAAGAAGAGCAACTCAGGCACTCGAAGGGTCTGAATGAGATTACGGCGCGCAACCACAAACCCGTCGTGCAATGCCCAACCGTAAATCGGTCGCCGCAATGCGACCGGGCGACCTACAGTAATTGCACTCATCGCCTACGCACTCCTCTTCGACGAGTTGGTTCCGGACGTTGGGTTTCGTCCTCGGCCAGGTGGCCGGTCAATGACATGAAGACATCGTCAAGGGTAGGTCGGCGCAACATGATGTCGGTAATTTCAATTTGCTCAAGGTCGAGAGCCCTAATCGCGCCAACCAAGACCATTGAACCACCGCTTACCGGCGCTGAAATCTTATTTCCTTCAATTAGCGGGTGACCCGAGATAACCGACTCCATGGCGCGTGCGGCGCGCTCGGCAGTGGCAGCGTCATGGACGGTTACCTCGATGCGGTCACCGCCTATTTGATCTTTGAGTTGCTCAGCGGTGCCGTGCGCGATCACGTGTCCGTGGTCAATTACCACAATGTCTTGCGCTAATTGATCGGCTTCTTCTAGGTACTGAGTTGTCAATAGAACGGTGGTTCCATCGGCAACCAAATCGTTGATGACCTGCCACATGCCGAGGCGAGAGCGCGGATCTAGCCCCGTGGTCGGCTCGTCTAGGAACAAAATCTCAGGCCGGGCGATCAAACTAGCCGCGAGATCAAGTCGCCGGCGCATGCCACCTGAGTAGGTGCGCACGGATCTATCGGCAGCATCATCAAGATCAAATGAGGTCAGCAACTCTTCGGATCTAGCTTTGACATACTTCGGTGTCAGATGGAAAAGGTCACCGAACATGCGCAAGTTTTCGCGTCCGGTTAGGTACTCATCAACCGCCGCGTACTGGCCGGTTAGACCGATCATCCGCCGCACCTGATTGGCCTGCTTTACAACATCAAAGCCAGCGACTTCAGCGTGGCCACCCGTTGGTTTCAAAAGGGTACTCAAAATGCGCACCATGGTGGTTTTGCCCGCGCCATTGGGGCCCAAAAGGCCAACTACTTGACCCCTTTGAACAACAAGATCCATGCCGTCCAGTGCTTTAACATCACCGAAGATTCGAGTGATGCCCTCGGCATAAACCGCTGGTTTATCTGACATATTACTAAGCCTACCTGTCGATAATTACATAGCCAGATTCGGCCAATTGGCGAAGCAACTCATCGCGGTGTTCGGGGCCCCGGGTCTCGACTTGAACCACAATATCGACTTCGTCAACTGACAACCCCGGGTCAAATCTACTGTGCGCAATCTCGACGACATTGGCATTCGACTTGCGTACGGCCTCCAGCAATTGCGCTAGCGAACCCGGCTTATCAAGTACCCTCACACGCACCGTCATGAAGCGTCCCGCGGCCGCCATGCCATACCTGATGATGTGCATGAGCAGCAGCGAGTCGACATTTCCGCCGCTTACCACCACCGCAACAGGGGGTTCGAAATCCTGCGGGCGGGCAAGTACAGCTGCAGTCGCCGCTGCACCTGCGGGTTCAACAAGTAATTTCGCCCGCTCGAGCAGCAGCAGAACTGCACGAGCGATCTCGCTCTCTGACACTGTGACGATATCGTCAACAATATTTGAAATAATCGCAAATGGCACCGCTCCTGGTCGACCCACCGCGATGCCATCTGCCATGGTGTTCATCGTGGTTAATGCAATCGGAGCGCCCGCTTTGAGTGAAGCTGGATACGCAGCCCCTTGCTCCGCTTGTGCACCAATTACCCGCACCTCAGGCCGGACTGACTTGATCGCTAACGCAACCCCTGCAAGTAGGCCACCGCCGCCAGTGCAGACCACAACTGTTTTCACATTCGGTAGCTTCTCAATAATTTCGAGCCCGAGAGTTCCTTGGCCGGCAACTACATCAGCATTATCGAAAGGGTGGATAAGTACCGCGCCAGTGCGTTCGCTGAATTCGCGTGCCGCCTCAAGTGCAGTATCGATCGTTGGTCCGGCGAAGTGGACATCAGCCCCGTAGCCTTTGGTGGCTTCGACTTTCGGAATAGTGGCTCCGTCCGGCATGAAAACCGTGACTTTAACTTCAAGAAGTTGGCCGGCGACAGCCACACCCTGTGCGTGGTTACCGGCGCTGGCGGCAACCACTCCGCGGGCTCGTTCGGATTCGGATAGTTGAGCAATCTGGTTGTAGGCGCCACGGATTTTAAATGACCCAGCGCGCTGCAAATTTTCGGTAACCAACATCACCGGACCGCCGACCAGATCTTCTAGCCACCTAGCGCCGGCCAACGGTAAATCTCGGATAACCCCTTGCAGGCGCACAGCGGCCTGCTCAATATCCGCAAACTTTGGAAGGTCACCATCACCCATGGGCTTCATCCTTCCAGCACTGGCTTAGCCGGCAGCGCCCGCTGGGCCGCTAGGTGAGCGGTGGATGCCGCGTGCCGTCCCGCAGCCCCAGCCGACCCTTTGTCGGTTCGGACCGCACCTGAATAGCCACCCCAAGCCCCTTTGGCTGAGGTATTGGCGCGATGGAAGGCACTTATCTCCGAGGCCTTCCCCCGCAGCACCATTTCACCCGCCTTTCGACCGGCTCGACCTTTGCCATGTTCGGCGAGCACTTGATCGCGTGCCCCAGCGCTTGCCTCCTTTAGACGCTCCTCAATCCGGGCAATATAGGAGCGGTAGAAACTCACCCTCGCGGTCTGCGCGGTGTGAGGCTTCGTCGA
>WLHM01000016.1 GCA_009702725.1 Actinomycetota bacterium
AAGCCCCGTAAGTTTTTCTGGATGGTTTCTAGATCGGCAGTCGCTGACGTGCGCCCGCTCACGGCCTGAGCTGCTTGTGAAATAAGCGCGTTGTGCTTCCAGCCGTACATGCCACGGGGATTCTCGAGCTGTAACACTGGCACAACTTGGCCCGAGAACAAGCGAACGGTGTTGCCCGTGAGACGCCCGGGAATGCTGACCCGCTGAATATGATCTTCCCCGCCTTCGCCAAGAACTTCAGCGGCCAGGATTTCAACGAGTCGGCCATACAGGTCAGCGCCGAAGGCGCCCGTAGGCTCCAGCGCATAGACGGGTGTCAGTTCAACATTCAAGGTCCAGGTAAGGGCCCGAGCCTCAGAGACATTCTCACCCAGGTATGCAACTAATTGGCGGGCATCATATGGATTGGCCGGCACAACGTCGCCATTAATTTCAACAGGTGGCATCAATTGCTTGAATGAATCGCGACGAGCCTCCGTGCCAAAGTCATATGACAAGTTGCCGAGCGCATACACCATGTTTTGGCCCTCAGGGGCATCCGCCATTGATGGCCGAACCGAAGCCGAAACACCGGACTCGGCGTTGGCGCTTTGGGATGAACCACCACAACCACAGCCGCCTGCTGGGGAGACACCCGTTGGCCCTAAAACCATTGCTTCACTCATTGCCGCCACTGCTCCTTCAACATCAATAGTTCCTGACAGCAGGCGCTGACAGATATTTGTATCATTACTACCACATGGCGCAGACCCACGCAGCATAATCTCCCGAATCATTAAGGCACTTGGGGCTACCCCCGAAACACTTTCGCGCCCCTTAGACAGCAGCAGGGCAGCCACCCCGACCACCATCGGCGTGGCAAACGAAGTGCCACTGAGCCTTGAGACTCCACCCCCGGGCACGGCTCCCAGAATGTCAGCCCCTGGTGCGGTTATCCCATTGCAGGCATAGCCATGGCCCCAATTGCTGAAATCCATTGGCTCGCCCGCGGAATCAATGGCGCCGACCGCCAACGCCGAAGCGGCCGCGGCCGGCACATGCAGACATTCACACCCATCGTTACCCGCTGCAGCTACCAAAAGGACCCCGGCCTCGGCGCATCTGACCACCGCATCGGATAGCCATTGATCCGCGACCCCGGTATCTGAATATTGGCCACCGGAGAAATTTATGATGTCGGCGCCCTCTTCGATCGCTAATTCAATTGCTCTAGCAACCTCGAGCTGAGGGGCACTACCTGTTTTCGCGTCGTATACGGGGATGATGATGCCTCTAACTCCTGGGCAGATGCCCTCAACTTCAGTGCCTGGCTGTCCAAAGAGGATGCTTGCCACATGGGTGCCATGCTCGGCCATACTGTTTCCGGCTTCGGCAGACATGGAGTTTGCCCCCAAAGCAGTTCGCAGATCTGCCCCCACGAAAACCTCATGAGTCAAGTCAACCGGGCCATCAATCACCGCCACGGTGACCTTCGACGAACCGCCACCGGTCACCTCGTACAGCTCGCGCAAACCTTTAAGCAGGTCCAGGTTGGATCCAGAGCCGCCATTGGCGGGCATTAGGGGGCTCCACCTGATCCGGTGGTTATCGAAGCTAGCCCACCGGCGACCAAAACAACAAAACCGATCACCAGCGCAATAACTATGAGGGCGGCCCACAACCCTATGTTTATCCAAGCCACGATTCTTGCCGCTGTCACTAACTCGCTCCCGTGCCGGCTACCGCCGGAGGCGGCAATTTCCTTCTGTCCCAAGGACGCGAAAACTAAGGCGACGATCGCGAAAACTATTGGGCAGACCACCCAAGAAGCAATTGCGAGCACCAGCGCAGCTATGGCATTGCCCGAGGTCGAAGATTGCTCAGCCTGGGTAGGTGCCGCCGCCGGCCAGGTGGGATCGGGCGGTGAAGTAGGCGTTTCGGACACAACCAAACCATACCCGCCCACCACCGATCGCGCTATCCCCCGGCCCGGATTATTAGCCGAGCGGATACCGAGAATTACCATTCACCGGCACTTTTGGATTGGCATTAGGCCCCATCACCTCCATCCAGTGGCACCGGGGGTAACCCCGCGAGCTTTTAACAAGTCGTCGAACTTCACTTCGTCTATCACTGAGCACCATAAAATGAACGGAGTCGGTAACGACAGAAGGGATTTGGCGTGCGAATTGCAATTTTAGAAGATGAAACTTTCTTCCGAAACCTGCTAGCGGACGCCCTCATCCAAACAGGGACAGTCGATGTGGTAGCCACCTTCGAGGAACCTACAGCCCTGTTGGAGCAGGTCTCAAGCCTGCATCTTGACGCCGTGATATTAGACCTCGTTACGTCAATTGGCCAAGCCCCCAACGGCTTAGGTGGCGGACTCGCCGCCGGACTTGAAATTCGACAGATGCTCCCGAACTGCGGAATCGTGCTGCTTTCAAATTATGCCGATGCTGCTGTGTTGACACAGGTACCACTGGACCAAGTTGGCGGGTGGGCCTACATCTTAAAACGGCGCACCGACGACGTAGCGGCGGTCGTAGCAGCTCTCAATACCGTGATAGCCGGTGACACGATGCTCGACCCGTCAATAGCCGAGCAAGGGAACACCGTCGACGTCTGGAATTCCACCGGCTTTACCGCTCATCAAATACGTGTTCTGAGCCTTCTTGCCAGTGGCGCAAGCAATACGGAAATCTCAGCGCAGTTAAAGGTGTCGGTTAAATCAGTTGAACATTCGATAACCACGATTAACAACGCCCTAAAAATTGATTCGAGTAACCCGAAACTCAATCCTCGAGTATCAGCCGCAATCGCATACATGAAAATGTTGAGTGCCTAGCAGTGACCGGCAGTAGCTACCTAAACGGAAACTATTACGGTCTTCAACTCCTGCTCAAGCGCCTGCCCGGATCACACGGCTTGGGGTTTATCCCCTGGATTGTCCCATTGCTCTTGGGGCTTGGGGCAGTAAGCGCAGCAACTCAAGGCCAGTATGCCCCCGAATGGATCCGAGTTGGGGTGCTGCTCAACTTCGGGGCGTGGCTAGCTCAAGGGCTGGTCCTTGTTCTAATTCGCCGTCGAGCCATCGGCATCCAACCTACTGTTACGGGCGGAGTAATTACTCTCATTCTCTTCGCATTAATCGGTGCAGTCGGTGGAATAATACTGGTTATCGGCTATTCGGCCGTTACCATTCCGAGCCGCCCCAATTTCTTTCAACCATTTTCAGTGATGTCAATTTCGGTGCTCACCTGGACGTGCGTCGGGTCCATAGTTGCCCTTACCTATTCCTGGAGAGACCAACTAAACGACACGATGATTGCGGCGAGTTTGAAGCTAAGCGCCAAAACTCAAGCCTTGTCCGAAAGTGCCGAAATTGACTCCCGTCAACGACAAGTTGTTATCAGGTCACTCCAAACTAGAGTGCTTCCGCAATTGACTTATGTCCTCAGCCAATTACGATCCAGCAGCACTACGACTGGAAGCCCCACGGAAACACAAAGTGACTTAGCCGATGTCGTAGAAATACTCGCCCAACACGAAATTAGATCGATGGCGCATCTTCTTCACCCTCAGGGCATGGCATTAGGCATAACGCCGGTCCTAACAAGTGTGGCTAATGAATTTCGCGATCAAGTCGAAATTCGGTGCCAGTCAACGCATGAGCAACCGGCGCCTTCCCAATTACTCATTCGCGAAGCTGCGGTCACTCTAAGCGAGATACTGCACACCCAAGTAGAACTAACCCGCGAACCCATCGATGTTGTAGTGGTCTATGACCAGCAAGTTATCACCATGATAGTTCGCGTTGGAGCAACTGAAATTACCAAAGTCTGTACCTCGTTGACCGCGCCGAATGACCCAAACATCACCACATCAACCCGCCGCCAGTGGTTCCGGTTTCGCCCTTCCTCTGGATCAATCCCATGGTTTGGCATCTCACTGCTAAACGCCTTCAGTGTTCTGACCGCAACCGCCCTATCCGGTGCCCATGGTTGGTTTGCCGCCGCCGTTGATATCTTCGTCATCACGAGTGGCACGTTCATCCTCTACCTACTGGTCAAAACTCCAATTGTTGGTGGCTTGTCAGCAACAAATCAGTGGGTTTTTGTTGCTGTTTACGTTGCCTGTCTTGGCGCCCTAGCCGGTGCCGCCTGGGGTGCCGCCCTTGGCGAAGAGGCACTGAGCTTGGCCCTAATGGGGCTTATCTGCGCATTAAGTGTTGGTCTCTTCGCTCCTGCTCGCAAAGTCTGGGCAAGTGAGACTCGCAAACTGCAACAGGAGATCTACCTGACCGAACTTGAAACAGAGTCGACCGCATTCGCCGCAGACAGTGCAGCACGTCAGCAGCGCAATACCGCGGCTGACGTTCTGCACTCGGTAGTGCAAAGCCGCCTACTCGGGGTCGCCGGATCAATCGGTGGCGCAAGTCCAGGCGAGATTCCGCAGGCTGCGATTGACGCCCTTAGCCAACTGCAACTTCAGGTGATACCCAAACTGGTTTCCGACTTGGAAAAACCAAACGAAAGCAATGAACCTCAGCTCATTACTCAAAAGGCCCTTTCTGACACTTGGCCCGGTGCAATTTTCACGCTGAAGCACAGTTCGCCGATTCCAGAAGCCACCGTTCCACTGGTTAACGGCATCATTTTAGAATCTACAAGTAACGCGGTAGTACATGGGCGTGCCACCCAAATCTCCATCAACATTGCAGTATGGCCAGCTGCACTCGAATTCACGGTAGAAGACAACGGGTGTGGCTTCTCACCTCACACGCGTAAAGGGTTAGGGCTTCAGGCCCTCGACGCCGTATCGATGAAATTTTCCTTGACGAGCCGGCCGAACGGCGGATCAAGGCTGCATTTGCGCGTTCCGTACTTCGCAGATTGAACGACGCCAATTACCTGCCCGTGACCCTAAGTCCAGCCTAGAAAAAAATCGCACCCATAAGAAAAATAAACGGGGCAGCGACATCAGCCGCCACCCCGCTAATTTTTATTGGTTGAACTTAGCTGTTAAACCCGCCACGGAACTCAAACTCTTCCAACGGCACGGCGGCACCCGAGGGTGCGCCGAACGCGGTGTAGTCCATGTCCTCATAGCCTGAGAACGATGCGTACATCGCTGCCTTGGCTTCTTCGGTTGGCTCCACCTTGATATTCCGGTACTGCGGCATGCCAGTGCCGGCCGGAATGAGCTTACCCAGGATGACATTCTCCTTGAGCCCAAGGAGTGGATCACTCTTGGCGTGAATTGCTGCATCGGTTAGCACCCTCGTGGTCTCCTGGAAGGAAGCCGCGGACAACCAAGATTCGGTTGCCAGCGAGGCCTTCGTGATACCCATGAGCTCGGGACGCCCAGCCGCTGGCGTGCCACCCTCGGAGACGACCCGACGATTTTCGGCTTCGAAGGCACGTCGCTCAATGAGCTCACCGGCCAAGAACTCCGAATCACCGGAGTCGATAATCGTGACACGCTTGAGCATCTGACGAACGATGACCTCGATGTGCTTATCGTGAATTGACACGCCCTGCGAGCGATACACCAACTGCACCTGCTCGGCGAGGTGCATCTGCACCGCGCGTTGACCCAAAATTCGCAGTACCTGCTTAGGATCAACCGCGCCAACAATCAACTGCTCGCCTACGGCTACGTGAGCGCCGTCTTCAATCAACAAGCGCGACCGCTTCGAAACTGGGTAAGCGATTTCTTCGGCACCATCGTCGGGAACGACGATTAACTTGCGAGTCTTGTCAGTATCGTCAATGCGAACTCGACCAGCGACCTCGCTGATTGGGGCGACACCCTTGGGGGTGCGAGCCTCGAACAACTCGACTACGCGAGGTAGACCATGCGTAATGTCTTCGCCTGCCACACCGCCTGTGTGGAAGGTGCGCATTGTTAACTGGGTTCCGGGCTCGCCAATTGACTGGGCTGCGATGATCCCGATGGCTTCGCCGACGTCGACCAAGTTGCCGGTTGCCATTGACTTGCCGAAGCACATGGCACAGGTGCCCACCTTGCTTTCGCAAGTCAAGACGGTGCGCGCTCGCACCGACTCGACGCCCAATGCCACGAACTCTTCAAGGCGTGGGGTGGTGAGTTCTTCACCGGCAGGTGCAATTACCTTGCCGCCTACTTCAACATCATGTGAAAGCACGCGTGAAGCTACGGAGGTATCCAGATTGTCGAGAGGCACTAATTTACCGTCGACGAGTCCGGCGATGGGCATCTCGGTGCCTCGGTCGGTGCCACAGTCAACCTCGCGGACGATGACATCCTGTGAGACGTCAACAAGTCGACGGGTCAAGTAACCGGAGTCAGCGGTACGAAGCGCAGTGTCAGCCAAGCCCTTACGAGCGCCGTGTGTGGAGATGAAGTACTCCAGCACTGAGAGGCCTTCGCGGAAGTTTGACTTGATAGGACGCGGGATGATCTCACCCTTTGGGTTAGCCACGAGTCCACGCATACCGGCAATCTGGCGAACCTGCATCATGTTACCTCTGGCGCCTGAATCAACCATGATGAACACCGGGTTGGTACGCGGGAAGTTCTCCTGCATTGCCTTGGCAACCTCATCGGTGGCGCGAGTCCAGATCTCAATGAGTTCTTGGCGGCGCTCCGAGTCGGTAATCAGACCACGCTCGTATTGCTTTTGTACCTTGTCGGCCTTCTCTTCCGAAGCTGCAAGGATCGCGGCCTTACCCGGAGGCGTGACAACATCGGAAATTGAAATGGTTACACCCGAACGGGTCGCCCAGTAGAAGCCCAGCGCCTTTAGTTTGTCCAGGGTCGCTGCCACCTCAACCTTTACGTAGAGCTCGGCTAGGCGGTTCACGGTCAGTCCAAGAACCTTCTTGTCAACCTTGACATTCACGAATGGGTAATCGCTCGGCAGTGCCTCATTGAACAGGGCCAGACCAAGTGTTGTGGTCAAGATGAATGGATCACCAGCGACCCAGCCCTCCGGCGCCTCCCAATTTTCTGGTGGCAATCCGTCCGAGATACGAATCTTCACCTCGGCCTGAAGCGAAAGTGACTTGGCGTCAAAGGCCATCATGCCTTCGGCAATTGACGAGAACGCCCGGCCCTCGCCGAGCGCCCCCACCGCACCAGTTGTCAGGAAGTAGATGCCAAGCACCATGTCCTGAGTTGGAGTGGTGATGGGGCGGCCATTGGCCGGCGACAGAATGTTATTGCTCGAGAGCATCAACACCCGCGCCTCTGCTTGAGCTTCCGCCGACAAAGGCACGTGAACAGCCATCTGGTCACCGTCGAAGTCCGCGTTAAAGGCGGTGCAGACGAGTGGGTGAATCTGAATCGCCTTGCCTTCGATCAGTTGTGGCTCAAAGGCCTGGATACCCAATCGGTGCAGTGTTGGCGCACGGTTTAGAAGTACCGGATGCTCGGAGATAACTTCTTCGAGGACATCCCATACAACCGGTCGCGACCGTTCAACCATCCGTTTGGCGCTCTTGATGTTCTGCGCGTGATTGAGATCAACCAGACGTTTCATTACGAAGGGCTTGAAGAGCTCAAGGGCCATCTGCTTTGGCAAACCGCACTGGTGCAGCTTCAACTGCGGCCCAACAACGATGACTGAACGGCCCGAGTAGTCAACGCGCTTCCCGAGGAGGTTCTGGCGGAAACGACCTTGCTTGCCCTTGAGCATGTCAGATAGTGATTTCAGCGCTCGGTTACCCGGACCTGTCACCGGGCGACCACGGCGGCCGTTGTCAAAGAGTGCATCGACTGCCTCTTGGAGCATGCGCTTTTCGTTATTCACAATGATCTCGGGGGCACCCAGATCCAACAGGCGCTTCAACCGGTTATTACGGTTGATTACGCGACGGTATAGATCGTTAAGATCACTTGTTGCAAACCGGCCACCATCAAGTTGCACCATTGGGCGCAGATCGGGTGGGATAACCGGTACCGCATCAAGCACCATGCCCGAGGGTGAGTTAGTGGTACTCAGGAACGCCTGAACCACCTTGAGACGCTTTAGTGCACGCGTCTTCTTTTGACCCTTGCCGTTGGTGATGACGTCGCGCAAGATGGCCGACTCAGCCTCGAGGTCGAAAGTTTGAAGGCGCTTTTGAATCGCGGCGGCACCCATGCCACCGTCAAACCAACGGCCGTAGCGGTCACGCATCTCGCGGAACAGCATTTCGTCACCTTCAAGGTCTTGAACCTTCAGTGACTTGAAACGGTCGAACACCCGGTCAAGGCGATCAATCTCAGCGTCGGCGCGACGGCGAATCGCTGCCATCTCGCGCTCACCGGACTCTCGGACCTTGCGGCGGATGTCAGACTTGGCTCCCTCGGCTTCGAGTTCAGCAAGATCAGCTTCGAGCTTCTTGGCCCGGGTATCGATATCCGTGTCGCGGCGTTTGGCGATCTGCTTCTTCTCAACACCAAGCTGATTTTCCAGGCTCGGCAATTGCTTGTGGCGTTCGTCGATGTCAACCCAAGTGATCATGTAGGCCGCGAAGTAGATGACCTTTTCGAGATCCTTAGGCGCTAGGTCGAGCAGATAGCCCAACCGACTTGGCACGCCCTTGAAGTACCAAATGTGGGTGACAGGCGCCGCGAGCTCGATGTGACCCATGCGCTCACGACGCACCTTGGCACGCGTGACCTCAACACCACACCGCTCGCAGATGATGCCCTTGAAGCGCACGCGCTTGTACTTGCCGCAGTAGCACTCCCAGTCGCGGGTTGGACCGAAGATCTTCTCGCAGAACAAGCCATCCTTCTCCGGCTTGAGGGTGCGGTAGTTGATCGTCTCGGGCTTCTTCACCTCGCCAAATGACCACGTACGAATGTCATCGGCGGTTGCCAAGCCGATGCGCAATTCATCGAAGAAGTTGACATCTAACACTTTTGTGTCCTTCGTTCGGTTCGGACTGAGATTGGAAATGCCCTAGAGGTTCTAGAGCTCGTCAACACTGCTGGGTTCGCGGCGGGAGAGATCGATGCCAAGTTCTTCGGCGGCGCGGAACACGTCGTCATCAGAATCTCGCATCTCTATGGACATGCCGTCGCTGGAGAGCACCTCAACGTTGAGGCACAGCGATTGCATTTCCTTTACGAGTACCTTGAATGATTCAGGAATACCAGGCTCAGGGATGTTCTCGCCCTTGACGATGGCCTCGTAGACCTTGACGCGGCCTAGTACGTCATCGGACTTGATGGTCAAGAGCTCTTGTAGTGCATAGGCAGCGCCGTACGCCTCAAGGGCCCAGACCTCCATCTCGCCGAATCGCTGGCCACCGAACTGCGCCTTGCCACCAAGGGGTTGCTGGGTGATCATCGAGTACGGGCCGGTCGAACGTGCGTGAATCTTGTCGTCGACCAAGTGGAGTAGTTTCAGAATGTAGATGTAGCCAACCGAGACTCGACCCGGATACGGCTCACCGCTACGCCCGTCAAACAACTGGGCCTTGCCATCAGCACCAACAAGTGTGAAACCGTCGTCGGTTGGCAGTGTTGACTCAAGTAGCAGTGCGAGTTCATCTTCGCGGGCACCGTCGAATACCGGGGTAGCCACTTTGGTACCACGTGGTGCGGACTGGACCTGCTCAGGTAGCCGCGCCGCGCGAGGATCACTTGGATCCACCTTCCAGCCGGCAGTCGCCGCCCAGCCCAAGTGGGTTTCAAGGATCTGGCCAACGTTCATGCGGCCCGGAACGCCCAGTGGGTTTAGCACGATGTCGACCGGAGTGCCATCTTCAAGGAAGGGCATATCTTCGACCGGCAAGATCTTGGAGATAACTCCCTTATTGCCGTGCCGACCGGCCAATTTGTCGCCTTCGGTGATCTTGCGCTTTTGCGCAATATAAACGCGGACGAGCTGGTTGACACCCGGCGGGAGTTCGTCACCTTCTTCGCTATCAAAGACACGCACCTCGATGATCTTGCCCGACTCACCGTGTGGAACCTTTAGTGAAGTGTCGCGAACCTCGCGCGCCTTCTCGCCAAAGATTGCGCGCAACAAGCGCTCTTCAGGGGTTAGCTCAGTCTCACCCTTTGGCGTGACTTTGCCAACGAGGACGTCACCCGGTACCACATCAGCGCCGACTCGAATGATGCCACGATCATCAAGATCAGCGAGCACCTCATCTGAGACGTTGGGGATGTCGCGGGTGATTTCCTCGGGGCCGAGTTTGGTATCGCGAGCATCAACCTCATGCTCTTCAATGTGGATTGAGGACAAAACATCGTCCTGAACGAGGCGCTGGCTCAAGATGATGGCGTCCTCGTAGTTGTGACCCTCCCAAGGCATGAATGCAACAAGCAAGTTCTTACCCAGAGCCATCTCACCAAGATCGGTAGAGGGGCCATCAGCTAGTACTTGTCCCTTAATTACATGTTGGCCTTCGACCACTATCGGACGCTGGTTAAAGCAGGTGCCTTGGTTAGATCGATGGAATTTCTCCAAACGATGGGTGTAGGTGCCACCGTCGTCGTATGCGATGGTCACCGAGTCAGCCGAGACTTCGGCCACCGCACCGTCTTGTAGCGCGGTGACGATATCGCCGGCGTCATAAGCCGACCGGAACTCCATGCCCGTACCAACGCGTGGTGCCTCAGCGCGAAGCAACGGCACCGCCTGGCGTTGCATGTTCGAACCCATCAGAGCGCGGTTAGCGTCGTCATGCTCGAGGAATGGAATCATTGCGGTTGCTACTGACCACAACTGGCGCGGTGAAACGTCCATGTAATCGACGTCGTTGGGCAAAATGTAATCGACGTCGCCACCCTTACGGCGTACGAGGACACGATCCTCGTGCATTTTCCCGTCGGCATCGATCGGGGTATTGGCTTGGGCAATTACGTAAAGGTCTTCTTCGTCTGCGGTCAAGTAGTCGATCTGGTCAGTGACACTGCCCTTGATCACCTTGCGATAAGGAGTCTCGACAAAACCGAAGGCATTAACACGGCCATAAGTTGCTAGAGATCCGATCAGACCGATGTTCGGTCCTTCAGGGGTCTCAATTGGGCACATGCGGCCGTAATGGGAGGGGTGAACGTCGCGGACTTCAAATCCGGCACGCTCACGTGAAAGACCACCCGGACCAAGTGCCGAGAGTCGACGCTTGTGGGTTAGACCCGCGAGCGGGTTGGTCTGATCCATGAACTGCGAGAGCTGGGAGGTTCCGAAGAACTCCTTTATAGATGCCACAACCGGGCGAATATTGATCAGAGTTTGCGGCGTGATTGCTTCGACATCTTGGGTTGTCATGCGCTCGCGAACCACACGCTCCATCCGCGAGAGCCCGGTGCGGATCTGATTTTGAATCAGCTCACCGACTGTGCGCAGTCGACGATTACCGAAGTGATCGATGTCGTCGGTCTCACAGGAGACCTCTCCGCGTGGGCCTTCCATGGTGGTTAAACCAGCATGTAAACGCACGATGTACTCAACGGTTGCCACAATGTCTTCAAGAGTTAGAACACTTTGCGTCAACGGCAAATCAAGACCGAGCTTCTTATTGATCTTGTAGCGACCAACCTTTGCGAGGTCATAGCGCT
>WLHM01000160.1 GCA_009702725.1 Actinomycetota bacterium
CAATGCGGACGATCGTGGAGATCGTCCAGTAACAATGCGGACGATCGTGGAGATCGTCCAGTAACAATGCGGACGATCGTGGAGATCGTCCAGTAACAATGCGGACGATCGCGGAGATCGTCCAGTAACAATGCGGACGATCGCGGAGATCGTCCAGTAACAATGCGGACGATCGCGGAGATCGTCCAGTAAAAAGTTACCGACCGACTAGATATCTAGATCGTCAGCAACCGCACGCAGCACCGCAGCGATTTTTTGTGCCGCCGCATCCGGCGGGAATTTGCCGCGCTGAAGTTGATTTGATACCCCGTCGAGCAACTTAATTAGGTCCTCGACTATCCCGGCGAGATCGCCGGCATCTTTACGTGAACTCTTTACGACCGAAGGTGGTGGGCCAATTATCGCAACGGTTAGGGCTTGCTTACCGCGCTTGCCATCGACAATGCCGAACTCGACCTTGGTGCCCGGCTTAAGCGAGGGCACCCCGGCGGGCAGGGTCGAGACGTGAACAAAGACGTCTTCGCCTTCATCAGAGTTGATGAAGCCGAAGCCTTTTTCCGCGTCGTACCACTTAACGATTCCCGTTGGCATGAGTTAAGGCTACCGACCCACCAATAAGATGGTGCGGGTGAGTCCGCGGAGCTTGGCCGATGCCCTCCGCCAGCGCGATGACCTAGCCCTAGCCGCCCTCTTGACCCGGCGACCTGACCTGCTGCACCCCATCCCCTCGGATATCACCGCACTGGCCGCCAGATCCACCACCGGGCCCTCGGTTTCCCGCTGCCTAGACACCCTCGATGCCCTGACCATCTACGTCCTGGCCGTGGTCG
Source organism: Actinomycetota bacterium (assembly GCA_009702725.1). Taxonomy (GTDB): domain Bacteria; phylum Actinomycetota; class Actinomycetes; order S36-B12; family S36-B12. The sequence continues at coordinate 831 of WLHM01000160.1, forward strand.
CTAGGCAGTCGGTCGAGTTGCCGGCACTGCCCCAAGAGGTCACCAGGGCCGTTATCGAAGAGTTGGACGACTCCGCCCGCGGCAGCGCCGAAGCCGCATTACGCGACCTCCAAGAACTCGCCCTGGTTTGGGGTACCGATGATGAAATCCGTGCCATTCATGCGGTACGCGACCACCTAACCGAGGTAGTGGCACCAACGTGGCCGCCGCCGAGTATTTCGGTCGCCGCTGAAAACACCCAGTCGGCCAGGAGTGATGAGCAATCCGGAGTCCATGCCCGAGAGGCCATAGCGCAGGTGCGCGATCTTCTTGATGCCTGGGCCGTTGATCCACCGAGTGTTTTACGGGCTGGCGGCCTCGCAGTTCGAGATTTCTCCGCGACCGCGCGTGACTTAAATACCGATGCACCAACCGCAGCACTATGGATCGAAATTGCGCACGCGGCCGGTTTACTCGATGACGACGGCGAAGAACGCCCATCATGGGTCCCGACCGACCGATTCGACACCTGGCTTGATAAATCGGCCGCCGAGCAATGGGTCGCACTTGCCCAAGCTTGGCTCACCTCGCCAAGGCTCTCTTCACTTGCGACTGACAAATCAACACTCTTAGCGAATGACTCCGAACGCCGAGCTGTCGTCACCTTGCGCGCACAGGTTATGCAGCAACTAGCCGCAGCAACGTCACCTGTTGATCCTGACGAACTCATCGCAATCCTTGACTACTCGCAGCCAAGGCGAAGTGGAGAGCTTCGTTCACAGGTGGTGCACGCTACCTACCAAGAAGCTCTCTTGCTCGGCTTAATTGGAGCTAACTCGTTGACCACGCCGGGGCGCGCACTCATCGACCCAGATTCTTCAACCGAAGCAACTTCAGCGATCACCGCGCTTATGCCGGTAGAAATCGGCCATGTACTCATTCAGGCTGACCTCACCATGATCGCTCCCGGGCCGGTCGCTCCAGAATTGGCACGCAAGCTTCGGTTACTCGCTGACGTTGAATCCCGCGGCCACGCCACCGTTTATCGGCTGTCCGAGCAATCACTTAGGCGCGCCTTTGATGCCGGCTGGGATGCGGCGAAAGTCCATGAAGTTTTAAATGATGCATCAACAACCGGTCTGCCCCAACCCCTTAGTTATCTAATCGACGATCTGGCGCGGCGGCACGGAGCCATCAGAGTTGGTGCAGCGTCCGCTTATCTGCGCTGCGATAACGAGGGCACCATCGGCACGATTCTTGGTGATCGCAAGCTCCGTGGCCTCCACCTTTCACAGACCGCCCCGAATATCTTGATCAGTCAAGCCACCCCGCACGAATTCATGGCAGCCCTACGTGATGCCGGCTATGCACCGGCGGCCGAATCCCCCGATGGCTCCGTCGTGGTGCTGCGCCCCGATGAGCGCCGCGTGCGCTCGCGGCAAGCACGTAAAGTCAGCGCAGGTCGACGCGATAGCGACGCCATGATCGCGAGTGTTATCAAAGGTTTGCGTTCTGGTGATCGTGCCGCGCGAGCACCGCGCGGTGAAATGGTTGTAGGGCCGGCCGGCACGAATGAGGTGCCGCGCACCAGCAGCGCTGCAACTCTCTCCGCTCTGCGTTTGGCGATTGCTGAAACCACCCCGGTCTGGATTGGTTATGCCGATGCCGATGGCACCACCACCGAGCAGATCATTGATCCGATCCGAATGGGTGGCGGATCAGTGACCGCATTTGATCATCGCACCGAACAAGTCAAAAACTTCCTGGTTTCACGTATCAGCGGGGTTGCTCCGCTGACGCCTTAAAAGCAGTTCTCATTCAAAGCAATTCTCAGCGCAGGACCACAGGCACATCTTTGATCCAGATTCGAAATTCTGCGAGTAGGTCGGGGATCGGCTCGACGCCGATACCCGGGCCCTTCGGTACTGGTAGCCGCCCATTTTGGAGCACGAAGGGTTCGGTTATGTCGACCGCGTAATACCGGTTCGAGGCGCTGGTGTCACCGGGCAAGGTGAAGTTCGGCAGTGCCGCCAATGCCAAGTTCGCGGCCCGACCAATGCCGGTCTCGAGCATGCCGCCGCACCACACCGGGGAGTTACGCGCCATGCACATGTCATGAATATCGCGAGCAGTTAGATAACTGCCCACCCGGCCCGGCTTAATGTTGATGATCGTCGCGGATCCGAACTCCAAGGCTGACTCCGCTGAAGCAACCGACAAGATTGATTCGTCCATGCAAATCGGAGTAGCACATGCATCAGCAAGCATTCGATGCCCGAGCCAGTCTTCTTCAGGCAATGGCTGCTCAATGAGCAAGAGGTCGAACTCATCGAGTTTCGCTAAATGCTCCGCATCTGAACGCGCATAAGCCTGATTCGCATCAACTTGCAACGGCATATCGGGCCACTGTGCACGCACAGCGGCGACGGGCTCCAAATCCCAACCCGGCTCTATCTTCAACTTAATGCGCCGGTAACCCGCATCGACATATACGCCGACTTCCTCCATCAATTCGCGCAAAGTTTCTGTTGTAGGGATGCCAACACTTACCCCGCAATCAACTTCGGTGCGCGTAGCCCCCAAGAAACTTGCCATCGACTGATCGCGTTCCCGCAACCACACGTCGAGCATCGAAGTAGCGATTGCCGTCTTGGCCATTGGATGCCCGCGCATGACATCAAGTGCCGTTCTCACTTCTTCAGGGTCACCGGCCATCGTTGTTTCCCGCAATGCAGGTATTAGCTGATCTGTCATTACCGCAACTGCAGCAGCCGTGTATTCAGAGCTGTAGCCCGGCCAAGATGATGCCGCACACTCGGCCCAGCCACTAATTCCATCGGCTGACACCGCTTCGACAATAAGCACCTCGCGTACCGTGTCGGTACCAAAACTTGTTCGGAAGGGGCGCACCAAGGGCATATTCACCATGTGTAGGCGAAACATCTGAATACTCACGCGCGCTCCCTGTAAAGAACATAGTTACCGAATCGCTCGACTCCAATAACGCAATAGCCCTCGGCTAAGGCCGAGGTCAAAGTTTCGCGTAGCGAGATCCGCCAACGGGCGGCGGCCACCGGGTCCGCCCGTCGCAACTCCACAATGTCTTCAGGGATTTCAACCACCCGAATATCGCGACCAGCTTCGTTTAACATTCCCGCGTCGAGCGGCAAAAGTCGCCCCGCCGCCGCATCATTTACTTTTGCGGATGACAGGTGCCACCAGGCAAAGACTCGATCGGTGGGATCGCCAATATTGATGGCGTCTGGCATCTCACCGTAGAAATCTATTTCATACCCTCTGACGTCTACCCCGAGTTTTAGGATGTTCAAGATCGCATTTCGCCTAACGAGCGGATCGAAAGTCCACGAGATGGTGTCAATGTCACGGTCCAGGGCCCACGCCCGTTGATGCAGCTTTAATGCCGAGCCAATGTGCTGGTTTCGGTGGCTTTCTAGCACAGCTGCCATATGCGAATGCAGGTGAACCTGCCACCTGTCAGTGAGATGGCGGCCCACAAACGCCAGCGCTGCGCCCACCGGTTCATCACCTAAATAGGCAATCGATGCG
>WLHM01000161.1 GCA_009702725.1 Actinomycetota bacterium
GAAGTTGTCGGTGCCGTCAACGATTAGATCGTATTGGGCAAACAACTCCATTACATTCGAAGAATCCAGGCGCTCCTGGTGCATTTGCACATTTACATAAGGGTTTGTCTCAAGTACCCGATCGCGCGCGCTCTCGGCTTTCGGCCGCCCAATGTCCTTTTGACTATGGATGATCTGGCGCTGCAAGTTCGACTCATCAACCACATCGAACTCAACGATGCCAAGGGTGCCGACCCCGGCGGCTGCCAGGTAAAGCAGAGCTGGGCTGCCCAGGCCACCGGCGCCAACGCAAAGCACCTTGGCGTTCTTCAGGCGCTTTTGGCCAGCCATGCCCACATCGGGAATGATTAAGTGGCGGCTATAGCGCCGGACTTCATCAACTGTTAACTCGGCGGCGGGTTCAACCAGTGGGGGCAGGATCATGACAAGCACCCTAGCCAATTGAGTAACGCGGCCAATGGGCCGTGCTTGCAACTGCGAATCTCAGGCAATTCACGCCGAAACCTTCATTGATCTATCGAATTTTGCCCGAAATACCCAAACCAGGCGGCGGAGCGCTTAGGCTTTTTCGAGGTGCCAACCCGGGGCCTCTACATGACATGACAGGGAGTGCCACATGCCAAGTAATGAGATTTCTTCGCCATCCAGCCCCGCGCCAATGGACCGCCTACTTTTAACCACCCGCTGGGTACGACCAAGTGCCACTGGACTTGGTGAAATCACCGTTACTCCGCAGACCGGCGGAGCATGCGCCCAACATTGGAGTTGCTTCGAGGGCAGCGAGTAACAGCAGCTACCGAGCTGGCGGATCAGCATCTGGCGGATCAGCATCTGTCGGGTTACGAGTCCGCGGGCCTATCAGCAGATGAGAACAATCGCAGAAATGTTGAGTAGGCTCATCGGTGGTGACGTCCTTAGCCACGGTGTTGGGGCCACGGCGTTGGGGCAACAATCAAAGGAGAATATCGATGAGTTTTGGACGGGAACTTCTCAAGTTATTCGTCGCCGGGTTGATCTTCGGTGCAGTATTGGTGATCACCAACCTGTTATTGGGGGCCGAATTTTCGTTGACGTACTATGTCATCATAATTTTTATTTTTATACTGCTCTACGGCATGGGCACTGCCTTTTATCAGAAGCGCAAGCGCAAAAGCTAACGGGAGCAGAATGCGTGAACGAGGGTGCGGGTGGGAGAACTACCCCAACCCCGTTTTGCTTTACGGTTTTTAGGCCCGTGTACACAAAGTAGATATCCCCTTCTCGAGCCCAGCTTGACCACTCATACTCCTTGCGTGGGTCACGTGAGTCTTCTAAAAGGTAGTCAGTCCAACCGTCGGCTTTCAGCCCTTCGACAACATCCGTAAATAGGGCACGCGCCCGGAAATAATCGATGCAATATCGGCCGTCTGCCGATGAAAGCGCCGATCCCATGGCAGGGACCGCCGAACCGAGACTCAGTGACGCTGGCTTGCTGCGCGCTTGCCGGGTGGGGCAGCCAGCTCCGACGGAACGGCACCATTTGTCAGCGCAAGCAATAGGCCCAGGATCCCGACCAGGGTTAGGCGTCGGCAGGCCTATCAGCATTCGAAGTACCACCTTGGGCCACCAAGTTGCGTAACACCCGAAGGGCTACCGACAAAGATGCAAGGTCGGTGTCCCCTTGACCTGAGATCTCCTCCAAGGTGGAGCGGGCTCGGCCCAGGCCCGCCTAGTGCGCGCCTTCCCAGGCCGCAATTCGTTCAGCCGGATCCACGGATACGACCCCCGCTTTTGGTCCGGGGTACTTCAGCGAACCGCTGCCCTAGCTAGCCGGCACCGGGAACGGGCACACCTGGTCGATGGCCGGAGTGCTGGCCGAGATCAGGTACTGGGTAACGATGTCATCGACACACGACGATCCCGTGAACATGTAGAGCGCGTGGTAGCCGCTCGCCATGGTCACCATGCGCATCTGCCGGTACACGCGTGCCATGTTGACCGCCCACTGGTACGGCGTTGACCCGTCGCGCGTGGCATTGAGGATGAGGCCGGGAACATCGGGGCCATAGGCCAAGGGGCTTGGCACGGGATCGGGCTTAGCGGCTTCGTAGCCACTGCACGCGGCGAGGAAGTCGACCACGAGTGAGCCGCCATACAGGGGCCCCTCACGTACCGACCAGTTCAACCTTTCGCGCATCTCCAACCGGCTAATTCGGTCAGCGAAGTCCTGGCAGAGGATGGCGGAGAAGACCCCCGCGTTTTGATCCGTCGTCGGACTCTGCAATTTCGGAGCCGTCAACCTCTGCCGTGCAGCTTCCCTGGTTGGGCCGGTGGAGAAGACGGCGAGCCACGAATCCTCGATGGCGGCCTTCGCGATTGGCCAGGCCGAAGGGGTCGTCACCATGGGGGCAACGACATCGAGCAGGTCCCAGCGCGTGTACCGCGTGCCATCGGGAAGGGCGATCGTCCGCTTGTCCAGAGCCGCGAGCACCTGCTTGAGCGAGTCGTCCAGGGAGTTCGTCTCAAGGTAGAACCCGATGGAGTGGTCGGGTGCTGGTCCCCCGGCGCTCAATGCCGCTAACGTCGTCTGGGGGTCAACGTTGCTGTCCATGACCAGCGCGCGAACCCGGTCCGGGAAGAGTTGCGCGTAGGTCGACCCCAGCATGGTGCCGTACGAGATCCCCCAGTAAGTGAGTTTTTCGTCACCGACAGCGGCCCTGAGCGCGTCGAGGTCATAGGCGTTGTCGAGGGTGCCGGCGTGTTCGATGACCGTGCGGTTGGTCTTGTAACACTCGCGATTAATGCGCCCGAGATCCCGAATGCGTTGGTCGAGGACACGCTGCCAATTCACCTTGCCCGTCGCGGGACGTGCCGGCATCGGAGCTAAGCAGTCGATGATGGCCGGGGTGGAAGACCCGATGCCACGGGGATCCCAGGTAACGAAGTCGAATGAGGCACGCACCTCGGGGGGCAGCAACATGCCGGTGGAGGCCGCCTCCAGGCCCGATCCCCCCGGTCCGCCGGGGTTCATAAAGAGCGTGCCGATGCGCTGTTCCGCGGTGCCGGTCGCCGGCAGTCTCACCACCGCGAGCCGAACACTCGCACCGCCGGGCTTAGCACGGTCGAGGGGCCGCACCAAGGTTGCGCAGTCGAAGCCCTCTAGGTCGGCAGACGCGCATGCCTGCCAACTCAGGGCACTTGCGGCCTGGACGGGTGGCGTACCCACGATTCCGAGGCCTGCGATGAGGGCAAGGGCCGCGAGGATCGCACCAGGCGCAGGCATTCGAGGAGTATGGCACATTGATGGCGCCCAATCTTTAAGAACTTAACCCAGAGCCGTTCAATCAGAGATCTCACCATCAACCCCGAGAATGACAGCCAACCACGCGGTGCGAAACCCGGACCCCGACCAGGGTTAGGAGTCGGCAGACCGGTCAGCATTTGAAGTACCACCTTGGGCGACCAAGTTTCGCAGCACCCGAAGGGCTACCGACAAAGATGCAAGGTCGGTGTCCTCTTGCCTTGAGATCTCCTCCAAGGTGGAGCGGGCTCGGCCCAGGCCTGCTTGGTGCGCGCCCTCCCAAGCTTCAATCCGCGCCAGCGGATCCATCACCGGATTTGTCGATCGGATAACTCGGGCGGTCAATGCGGCAATAACACCGTACAGATCACTTCGCAGTGCTTGCCGCGCTAGCGCCGCCCACCTATCCCCTCGCGGCAGGGCCGTAATGCGCAGCAGTAACTGGTCAACGTCATAACGTTCGGAGATAGTGAAATAAAGCGGCAGCACACTCGCAAAATCTTCACCAGATCGCCCGGCAATCTCGCGAATGTCAAGAAGCGAGAAAGTATCAATTACCCCGGCGGCGATCTCGGCAAGGTTTGCGGGTGCGCCAGCAGCAATAAATCGATTACGCAGATCGGACCAGCGCTTGGCCTCACTACCCATTAACGCTCCAGGCACCTTGTCGGCGTAGTCGCGCACAATTGGCGCGAACCTCGCGACCTGCTCTGCAACATCAATTGAACTTCCGCGGGTCTGAAGAAACCAACGCGTCGCCCGGTCAAGGAGCCGCCTGGTCTCAAGATGCAGTTGGCTTTGAGCCGACGCCGGGATGAGATTATCTTGTGCATCGATAGCATCCATCATCCCTTGGATACTAAAAATCTCGATGGATGCTGACGCGGCGCGCACCACATCAATCGACGTCGCCCCAGTCTCTTCCATAGCCCTGAACACCATCGTGATGCCGCCAAGATTAATAATGCGATTACAGGTGACCGTGCTGATTATTTGATCCTTAAGCGGATGGGTCGCAAGTTGCTTTCCATATTTATCGGCCAGCATGGCCGGAAAATATCGTCTCACTGCGATTTCAAACCA
>WLHM01000162.1 GCA_009702725.1 Actinomycetota bacterium
ACCCTGCGCCTTGGTGATCCCCTCGACAAGAACACTGATATCGGTGCAATTAACTCGCGTGAGCAACTCGACAAGATCGAAGAGTTAATTAAAGCCGGTGACGCAGAAGGCGCCGAACGCTGGACCGCCCCCTGTGAAATACCACAGCAGGGCTGGTGGTGTGCGCCAACTATCTTCACCAATGTCACTCAGGCCCATCGCATCGCACGTGAAGAGATTTTTGGCCCGGTACTTTCGGTACTTACGTTCCGCACCCCGGATGAGGCTGTTGAGAAAGCGAACAAAACTCCATTTGGCTTATCGGCGGGAATCTGGTCCGAAAAGGGCAGCCGCATTCTTTGGATGGCTAAGCAGCTGCGTGCCGGAGTTATTTGGGCTAATACCTTTAACCGATTTGATCCGACCAGCCCATTCGGGGGCTATAAGGAGTCTGGCTTTGGTCGCGAGGGTGGTATCCAAGGCCTTAGCGCTTACCTGCAACACGCTAATGCGAGTGACGATCAGGCGAGGGGTACGTCATGAATGACCGCGTTGAAGTACGCAAGACGTACAAACTTTTCATTGGCGGCGCGTTCCCGCGCAGTGAATCCGGCCGCACCTATGAAGTCCATGACACTGACGATAAATTCCTTGCCAATGCCGCAAAAGCCTCGCGCAAGGACGGCCGCGACGCAGTGCTCGCCGCCCGCAAAGGCTTTGCGGCCTGGAGTAGCGCTACCGCCTACAACCGCGGCCAAGTGCTCTACCGGGTCGCCGAAGTTATGGAAGGTCGCCGCGATCAGTTCATCTCCGATGTGCAGGCGGCGGAGGGCCTCGGAGTTAAGAAATCTGCCCGGGTTGTCGACTCCGCAATCGATCGGTTGGTTTGGTACGCCGGATGGGCGGATAAATACGCGCAGGTGCTCGGTAACACTAATCCAGTCGCCGGACCGTACTTTAATTTCAGCATTCCTGAACCAACCGGGGTGGTTGCAGCCGTAGCACCTCAGGATTCAAGTCTGCTCGGATTAGTTAGCGTCATTGCGCCCATAGTCGTCACCGGTAACTCACTTATCGTTATAGCAAGTACCAAGTGCCCGATCCCGGCAATTACTCTCACCGAAGTACTAGCTACCGCTGATGTACCCGCGGGTGTTATCAACGTGCTCACCGGAGACCCGGCCGAGATCACGCCATGGCTGGCCAGCCATGGTGATGTCAATTCCATTGACCTGACCGGGGTCACGAGCCAAGATTTGGCAAAGCAGTTGGAGATCGAAGCCGCCGGTACCATCAAACGGGTAAGGCGGCCGGCGCAACCTGATTGGCTAGCTACCCCTGACCTAGGGCGCCTGGCTTCATTTGTCGAGATTAAGACTGTTTGGCATCCGATCGGCGCTTGATAACGATCGCCACGGTAACCCCGACCGCCAGTAACCCAACAACACCTAGTGCCACAGGCGCCCAGCGCCGGGACTGAACAATGGCTCCTTCTGCCCGCATTAAAGTTTCATCGGCGATCGCTAACACCGCATCGGTTCTATCGAGTGCATTACGCACTTTGTCGAGTTCATGCCGAAGTTCGACCACATGCTCCTGGCTCGTCTCAACGACTTCAAGCAGCGCCATTGCCCACTCCCCCTGTCATTCGCTCGGCTAATACGGCTTTGAGTGCGGTGTACTGCGGCTTGATCTGCTCATTGATGATTGGTAGGCGTTCATCGAACGGAATAAATGCGCTCTTCATCGCATTGACGGTAAACCATTGCATGTCGTTTAGTCCGTACCCAAATGCCTCACTCAGTAGTGACATTTCCTTGCTCATTGAGGTGCCAGACATCAATCTATTGTCAGTGTTTACTGTCACCCGGAATCCAAGGCGCCGTAGCAGTCCGATCGGATGGGTCTGGATCGAGGCCGCTGCGCCGGTTTGGACATTGGAAGTGGGGCACATTTCGAGCGGGATCCGACGATCTCGCACATACGCAGCCAGGCGCCCAAGGGAGACAGAGCCATCAGGCTCGACGGTTATGTCGTCGACAATTCGTACTCCATGCCCGAGGCGGTCAGCGCCGCACCATTGAATGGCTTCCCAGATACTCGGTAGCCCGAAAGCCTCACCGGCATGAATCGTGAAGTGTGCGTTCTCGCGACTTAAGTATTCAAAGGCATCTAGGTGACGGGTGGGAGGGTAACCAGCCTCAGCCCCGGCAATATCAAAACCAACCACACCTTTATCACGGTACTCAACAGTTAATTCAGCAATTTTGCGGCCATGTGAGGCAGTACGCATTGCAGTTAGCAGTACTCCAACTTTAATAGGGTGACCCTGCGCGGCTGCCGCCCGTTGCCCATCAGCAAAACCCGCAAGCACGGCTTCGACTACCTGTGCTTCGTTCAAGCCTTTTCCAATGTGCAGTTCAGGTGCGAAGCGGACTTCGGCGTAGACCACGCCATCGGTAGCAAGATCAATCGCACACTCAAGTGCCACTCGACGCAGTGCTTCTTCGGTCTGCATAACAGCTACCGTATGAGCGAAGGTTTTTAGATAGCGCTCCAGAGAGCCGGAGTACGCAGATTCAGTGAACCAACGAGATAAAGCCTCAGGATCGGCGGCTGGTAGGTCGGCGTAGCCCTGCTCCGCGGCCAACTCCAAGATTGTTTGAGGCCGCAGCCCGCCGTCAAGGTGGTCATGCAGGAGTACTTTTGGAGCACGCAAAATTAGATCTTCAGGGATCGGAGAAAACGTGCCTGCATCCATCACCATGTGTTGAATCTAGTACAACGACTCTAAATCAAACGCCGGTGGTGGCGACTGAACATCCGACCCGTCTATCTGCTTCAATCAGGGGTGGTCAGCATCGTGTTCGGTCTTGCGACCGCCTGTTTCTTCGCCGCCGGCTCCATTACGGCATCGAGGGCATCCAAGCTTATCGGTGCCTACTCAACCGTCGCTTGGCCAATGCTCATCGGCCTTGTCATCACTATTCCGCTGGTATTGATCGCCGGAACCCCCAGCGGACTTGCGGGCACCAACTCGCTCTGGTGGGCGGCCGCTGGCTTCGGCAACGTCACCGGGTTGTTATTGGCTGCCAGCGCGTTCAGAGTTGGCAAGGTTGGGGTCATCGCACCGATTCTCGCCACCGAAGGCGCAATTGCTGCGACCATCGCCGCCATTTTGGGCGAGTCGATTGCACCACTTGCTGCCTTCGTCCTTCTGGTAATTGTTGGCGGAGTTAGCTTGGCCGCCATGGGCAAGGATCCGGCACCCATCCCTAACGAGAGACCGGTGCTCGCGGGAATCCTGGCCACCTGTGGCGCACTCGCTTTCGGCGTCGGTCTGTACGCCACCGGTAATCTCAGTGACGAACTGCCCATTGCGTGGTTACTGGTACCTGCTCGAACCGTCGGAGTCATCGCACTTTTCATTCCGCTGCTTCTGCTAAAAAAGCTTAAGCTCACCAAGCAAGCGGCTCCCTACGTGGTGCTAGCCGGAATTGTCGAAGTGTGTGGGTTCACCTGCTACGCAATCGGTGCCCAGTATGGGGTCGCGGTAACTTCAGTTCTCGCTTCGCAGTTCGCACCAATCGCAGCAATCATGGCTTACCTTTTATACAAGGAGAAGCTAGGTAAAGTTCAAATTGCGGGGGTAGTCATCATCGTCGCTGGTGTCGTAACACTTGTATTGCTATAGGTAGCGAAACGCCAAGTCCCACACAGCATGTTTCTCACCTACAATTTAGCTTACTTCGCGCTGAACCAAATCTGTGCCAAATGCCGGCAGGCACACCGCAATGTATTTCGCCCCATCCGGGCAGCTATAGCGAATCCGCTCCCCGGCCCGCGTGATGATGGCTTGCCCCGCTGACACTGTTAGCACCCCATCTGCGGTTTCCACGTCGACGGCACCTTCCAGAACCACCGTGAACTCATCGAATAAAGGGGTTTGTGCCGGCTCATCCCAACCGGCCGGGGCGCTCATCTGCGCGATTGAGACACCAGTGTCTCCACTTGCTACGCGGCCAACAAATTCCGCGATCAACTTACCTCCGGGCACCAAGATCGGCACCGGGGCTGAAATCAGGGTGGGCATTAGCCGATCCTCTCGATCACCAAAGGCAGCCTGGTGATCGGCGTGCCGGTTGGGCCAATGTCGGTCGCGCCATCTAATGCCGAAAGCGCACCAGCAAATCTGTTTTCATCATCGGTATACAAAGTCAGTATCGGCTCCCCGGCGGCAATTTGGTCACCCGGCTTGGCGTGAATCTGGATCCCAGCACCGGCCGAAACTGGATCCTCCTTGCGGGCCCGACCGGCCCCGAGCCGCCAAGCCGCAACGCCGACCTTGAGCGCATCAAGTTGGGTAAGTACTCCGCCCT
>WLHM01000163.1 GCA_009702725.1 Actinomycetota bacterium
AGTTTATGCTCGCGCACCCAGCGCGCAAGGGCACCTAGTGCAAGCACCGGGTCGGCCACCACGATGCAGGGCACATCTATTTCACGCCCAGCTAGAACAACTGAAGCCCCATTGCTAATCGCACTTGCAGCAAAATCGTGGCCATCTAAGTTCTCACCGCGAATGGCCACGAACATCGCACCCGCCACCGCCTGCCGAGAGTCAGTTACTAAATCGTTGACGATTACCGTTGTATCAACCCGGTGCACCGTGCCACCCAGGATTTCAGCGATTTCGGCGACACTCATTGCGATCATGACTCAACTCCGGAGTGCTCTTGGAGCGCCTCGCTCAATTCATCGCGATCATCAAATGGAATGATTACGCCAGCAACTTCCTGCCCTTGCTCATGCCCTTTACCAAGAACCAGCACGTAATCGCCGGAGCGAGCAATCGATACCGCATGAAATATGGCTGCGCGGCGGTCAGCAATCTCAACGACAGCGGCGAGCTGGTCTTGACTAGGCGCGGTCACGGATCTTGCTCCTTCCATTACCGCGGCTCGGATGAGAGCTGGGTCTTCTGATCTTGGGTTGTCATCAGTCACGATAACGTGGTCGGCGAGCAGAGCGGCTGATTCGCCCATCTCGTGGCGCTTTTGTCGATCCCGATCCCCACCTGCGCCGAGCACTACTATCACGGCGCCCCCGCAATTTTCCCGAACACTGGCGATGGCACCGGCTATCGCGTCCGAGGTGTGCGCGTAGTCAACAACCCCGGTAATACCCGCAAACTTACCGATAATCTGCATTCTTCCGGGTACCGAGACTGACGCAAGCCCGGCCGCTGCCTGATCCGGGGCGATTCCGGCACTTCGAAGCATCACATACGCACATAAATTATTTGCCCGGTTGAATGCACCAGGTAGTCGGCTTTGGAGTTCTTGCACTTCCCCGCCTGGGCCATTCACTAACGTTCGAGCACCCACGATATTCAAGTTCCAATCGGCCACCGCTCCTTGGCTCGACCAGGTCACCACCGGGATATTCGCTTCGGCTGCCAGCCGCGCACCCCACGGGGTATCAACACCTATGACCCCCATGTCTGCCCGTAATGGGGTAAAGAGATTTGCCTTCGCCATGAAGTACGACTCCATGGTGCCGTGGTAGTCCAGGTGATCCTGTGACAAATTCGTAAAGGCCGCGATCGAGAATCTTAGCCCATTGACGCGCCCTTCCATCAACGCGTGACTTGATACTTCAATGGCAACGTCTTGAACCCCACGCTCGCGCATAACACCGAGCAAGGCATGTAAGGGCGGAGCCTCGGGAGTAGTTCTAATAGCGCTCATAGATTCTTCGCCTATTCGCACCCCGACCGTGCCTATCACTCCGGTCATACGACCAGCGGCGCGAAGCCCTGCTTCAACTAAATAGGTAACTGTGGTTTTACCATTGGTTCCAGTCACTCCAAATAGCCGAAGTGGGTCGTCTGCCGAGGCGCCGGGCGAGACTTGATATACCCGCGCTGCCAAGGCGCCGATCGCCTGCCTAGGGCTATTCACGACCACAATCGGAAAGTTGACCGGCCCATTTACTGCCAAACTTTTCGCGCCCGCATCATCGGTTAAGACGGCTACGGCCCCGGCAGCTGTCGCCGAATCTACGAAAGATGAGCCGTGGGTGATGTGACCAGGCAAAGCCGCAAACAGGTCACCACTTTTCACCTCGCGTGAATCTAATTCCAGGCCTGAAACAAGTACCGAACTGTCACCAATGATCGTGAATCCACCCGTCGCCGGACAAAGCTCGGCGAGGGTAATAGTGCGCGGCGTCGGCCGTGGCACTGAAGTCATCGGGCTTACCCGCCGCCAAATGTCAAAGCCAAGTTCGCCGGACGCGTACCGGTTGGGGGTATCTGTTGGGTCTGAAGTGCGTACGTCATCACTTTCTTAAAAACCGGGGCAGCAAGCTCACCGCCGTACCGGCCGCTCCGTGGATTCACCAAACTAACACCAACAACAAGCTGCGCATCGTCAGCCGGAGCCATCCCGATGAACGAGGCGACTACCCCACCCCGATAGCAGCCACATGAGGGCTCCACGTACATCGCGGTTCCGGTCTTGCCCCCTATTCGATACCCGGGGATTTTGGCATTCACCCCTGTTCCCCCTTCACCGACAACACTTTCAAGCATTGCGCGGACCTGCTTTGCGGTTTCGGGGCTGACAACTTGAGTGGAAATAGGTTTCGGCGGCTGATCTACCGACCCATCCTCGTGGATTACCCCAGCAACCAAACTGGGCTGCACGCGAACCCCGTCATTGGCGATAGTTGCATAAACGCTGGCGGCCTGGACCGCATTAACACTCAGCCCTTGGCCAAATGCGATGGTCGGAAATGAGGTAGCGCTCCAGTCCTTGTATTTAGGCACACGGCCGGTGCTCTCACCAGGAAAGTTAAGCCCGGTAACTTCACCGATCCCAAATTTCTTCAGGTAGTCATAAAGGGTTTTCCCGCCTATCCGCTCAGCGGCCAAGATTGTCCCCATGTTGCTTGACTTCGCCATCACACCAGCGAGAGTTAGCTTTAATGTGCCATGTGGGCTGCTGTCGTGGAAAACTTTATCTCCGCGCTTAAGACCACTTGGAACCGTAAAAGTTGAGTACGGGGTTGCCATTCCTTGATCAACAACCGCCGCCAGCGTCATCACCTTACTCGTAGACCCAGGCTCATACACGTCACTTAAGGCCCGATTACCCCGATCATCGGCCGCTGCTGAGCCCGCTTTATTCGCGTCAAACGTTGGTGCTTCAGCCAATGCGAGGATTTCCCCAGTTTTGGGATCCATAACCACAACGGTGCCACTATCTGCTCGCGAGGACGCCACCTCCGCCGCAATTGCGGCTTGGGCAACATGCTGGATATCACGGTTAATTGTTAACTGCACACTGGCGCCGGCCGTTGCATCAACTTGGTTTTGTTGCGCGGTGGGAATCGCCCGGCCACCTGGGCCACGCTCAAATGTCACACTTCCAGCGGTACCTGCGAGCACGGCTTCGTACGCGTATTCAATACCGCCTGCGCCAATGCCGTCCGCGCCTACGAATCCAACGACATTCGCACCAAGGTCTTCGCCGGGGTAAATTCGTCTCGCTGTCTCTTCACTAAAAATACCAGGCAATCTCAATGCTTCGATCCGCCGCCAGGTATCCGGCGTCAACTCTTTGGCAACATACACAAATCGGCGATCACCGGTCAAACGGGTAATTAGTTCACCAATATCTGTCCCAATAATTGGTGAGAGTGCAATAGCAACCGCGGTTGGGTCGCTCACCAAAGTTTGGTCGACGGTCAAATTGCGGGCTTCGACAGTTACTGCGAGCGGCTGACCATTCGCGTCAATGATGGCACCGCGTCCGGCCATAATTGGCACGGTTCGTAGTCTCTGATCAAGGGCAGCTGACGCCAGGGATTCACCGCGCACGGCCTGCAAATCAACTAGCCGAGCCGCGAAAATCGTGAGCACAATGATGGTCACCAAGGTGAGAATTCCACCGCGCTTATATGGGCTACCAAGTCGTAAATTGGCTGTGGGGCGATGCTCGCGCGGCGACTCAGCTCTTGCTCGTGAATTAGGGAGCTGACGAGTTGAGGTGCTGGCCATTCCGGATCCGATACTCAGTTCACCGGTTTGGCGACAAGGCCAGCATCGGTGCTCGTATTGCCTATCTGTATCGGCACTTCGGTCCACATCGAGTTCTCATTTTGATTGTCTTTGGCGGCACCCTTACCAGAACCTTTACCGGCACCCTTGTTTATGTTGGCGGACTTTGCCGCATCGGCGGCGGCTGGGTCGTAGTTCTCCCCAGGCGCTATCGGTAGGTCCGTACCTACGGCGTCTCCGCTAACCGCCTCCAGGGCCGTGGCATTCGCGGGGGTCTCAATTACCAATTTAGTGGCTGTCGGGCTGGTAAGAGGGCGGCCTGGGGCCGGCTTGGGATTACCGAGAATTGCGCCGTCAGGTAGGCGCAGGAAAACCGGGTTTTGACTCGGCACCATCCCAAGGGCCCGAGCCTGGCTTTCGAGGGCTCCAGGAGTCGATGCCGCTTCCACCACCTGGGTTAGCGCGGCTTCCTGCTCAGAAAGTGCCGCCTGTTCCTGTTGCAACTCACTGAGAGTGAAGGCGCCCTGGGCCAAAGCGGTGTTGATTACCAACATCGCAACTAGACCGATCCCTAGTAAGCCCGTGACAAAGAGGATAAACACTCCACGGCTGGCGCGCTCTGCTCGAA
>WLHM01000164.1 GCA_009702725.1 Actinomycetota bacterium
GGTGCCGCAGGCTTACTACAACAAGAAGGAAGGCACCAAGCGCCTCACCACTGAAACCGGCGCCGGCCAGTGGGGTACGGCCCTGTCCTTTGCTTGTGCGCTGTACGGGCTTGACTGTGAGGTTTGGCAAGTAGGTGCCTCGTACGACTCAAAGCCATACCGCAGGTTGATGATCGAGGCTTTCGGCGCCAAGGTGCATCGTTCGCCATCTGAGGTCACTGAAATCGGTCGACAGCTTGCCCAAGATCCACGTAACTGGTCGGGCTCCTTGGGTATCGCGATTTCCGAGGCGGTTGAAGTTGCCGCCACGAATGCCGACACCCGTTACGCACTCGGGTCGGTTCTTAATCACGTACTGCTCCATCAAACAATCATCGGCGAGGAAGCCATCTTGCAACTCCAGATGGCCGGCGACACACCGACCATGATTGTTGGCTGCACCGGAGGCGGGTCAAACTTCGGCGGACTCTCCTTCCCGTTCATTCGCGAGAAGCTAGCTGGCAAGATCTCGCCACGCATCGTCGCAACCGAGCCGGCTTCATGCCCGTCGCTAACCCGTGGCGAGTACCGCTACGACTTCGGCGATACCGCGGGCATGACACCGCTGATGAAGATGCATACCTTGGGCCACGACTTCATCCCAGATCCGATCCACGCAGGTGGTCTTCGTTACCACGGGATGTCACCTCTCATCTCGCATATCTACGAGTTGGGGATGATGGAAGCTGTCGCGGTGCCTCAGACAGAGTGCTTCGCGGCGGCAATCCAGTTCGCCCGCACCGAGGGCATCGTGCCGGCACCTGAGCCAACACATGCAATCGCGTTGGCGATCCGTGAGGCGCTCAAGGCCAAGGAGACCGGTGAAGAAACGGTGATCTTGACCGCACTATGCGGGCACGGTCACTTCGATCTACCCGCGTATGACCAGTACCTGCGGGGTGAAATGGTTGACGAGGTGTTCTCCGATGCCCGCTTGGCCGAGGCCATGGCGACGGTGCCGGAGGTTTCATACCCGTAAGCCAGGTGTGCTGAGCACTAGGAAGGGGTGGATCCGTGAGGATCCACCCCTTCTTCTTGCCATGACTGATCCCACCGGATGCTGATTGAACGTGATACCCGGACCAAGCCCTGAAGGCGGTGGCCCAGACAAGTAAGGTCTACGCGTGAGTGAGCAAACCCGTCGATCCCTAGCCAAGGGGCTAGTTTTCGTGGGCGCCGCCACCTTGATCGGCAATGGAGCCGCTTACCTGCTCTCGATCGTGGCTGCTCGGGTACTAACCCCCGCCGAGTTCGGCGCTTATGGTGCCTTGCTCGGTATTTTGATCATCATCTCGACCCTGTCTATTGCGGTTCAGGCTTTGACCGCCCGCCGGGTGGCTGTCGCCACGGTCAATCGCGCCGAAGTTGAAGGCCAGGCGATCAGGCTCTCGCTGTATGTAGGTGTTGCCATCATCTTGGTGGGCCTGCTGGCAGCCTGGCCCTTGGGCTTAATTTTCGCTATCCCGTATGCGGCGGTTGCTATGGGGTTGGCTTCCCTGGGGTTCGTCGTACTCGGTACCGCGTCCCTTGGGATCGCGCAAGGTCGCGAGGAGCACTTGCGATTCTCGATCGGATTTTTAGCGAATGGTTTTGGTCGAGCTTTTGTGGGAATCGTCTTCGTTCTGGCATTTAGAAGTGTGATCGGGGTTACCGCTGGTCTACTTGTTGGCTGCGCGGTAGGCGCCGTAATCAGCTACCTACTTATTTGCCCGAAGGCGTGGGCCGGCAACCTCACGAAAGATGG
Source organism: Actinomycetota bacterium (assembly GCA_009702725.1). Taxonomy (GTDB): domain Bacteria; phylum Actinomycetota; class Actinomycetes; order S36-B12; family S36-B12. The sequence continues at coordinate 1,784 of WLHM01000164.1, forward strand.
TGCTGCCGAATTTGGTCACATTGCTCATGCGCTGCTCGTACTGTTTACCTTGACCAATGTCGACGTTTTGCTCGCGCGCATTTTCTTGACGGAGAATCAATCCGGTGAGTACTCGGTTGGGGTTTTGTTAGCCAAGATCGCATTCTTCCTGCCGAACGCCATCATTATCGTATTGTTCCCGAAGATGACTGCCGGTGATTCAAAGCGTGCGGTGCTGATCGCAACCGGGCTAACCGCCGCCCTCGGAATATTTGTTACTGGTTTCAGTTTCTTCTTTGGGACTTTCGTGATGCGCGTGCTGGGCGGTGCACAATATGTTGAACTTGGTACGGAGGCGTGGCTATTCGCCCTTGAAGGCTCAGCATTCGCGCTGGTGCAGGTGCTGCTCTACGCCCGATTGGCCGCCCAAGACCGTCGTGCGGTGCTGACTGTATGGGTCGCGTTGGTGGTACTTGTGGGCATAGTTGCATTCTGGCGCCATAACTCGGTGGCCGAAATTGTCACGACGGTTGTCGCAGTTTCACTTGTGCTCGCAGTTGTCGGGCTCCTGATGGATCGGCGTAATGCAACAACTGGTGCGGTAGTGCCGATTGAAGCTGCTGAGTAACTGAAGTTATCTCAGCACATTAGCGCGCACCCAGGCAGCAAGTTGCTCAGCACATTCGTCAACTGACTCACTCCATGATTTACCTGCTGCCGAGCCAGCTTGATCGCTAACCTGCTTGACGATAGTCAGCGGAATACCGGCGACGGCCGCGGCGTGAGCGATCGCATAGCCCTCCATGTCGACCAAATCAGCTTGCTTGGCCAACCGATTGCGGGTGGTGTCATTAGATACAAAGTCGTCGCCGGTTGTCAGAGTCGGCCCGGTACCACCGAATTCGATGGGCGCACCGAAATGCAATCCGGTCAATTCGAACAGTTCGGCATCATCGAGGTCATGTTGGGTCACCCGTGAAATCACCTGGGTACCTGAAACTCCATCACGTAGTGCCCCGGCGGTGCCTAGGTTTATCACTCGAGCCGGAGAGATCTTGCCGAGGATCGTGGCTACTGCTACCGCGGCATTTACTTTGCCGGCGCCCGTTACTAACACGGGTAATTCGGTGACATGTAGATGCGTCGCCTCCTCCTCGAGGGCAACTACCAACAGGGGTAAGTCGGAGGAGATTTCTCGATGCAACCGCATGGTGGCCTTTCGGTTATGAAGATTGGTTGACCACTAACGTTACCGCCATGTTTGATGCTGCCCTTGCCGCCGCAGGAACCCGAACCGACACTGATATTGCCAAGGCCGCGCGCGGGCATATTCAACAGACTGAAATTGTGCGGGATCTCTTCGAAGGCCACTACGAATCCGTGATCACCGTCGCCGAGGCTTTCAAAGACTCGGTGCTCGGCATCGGCGTCGCGGAGGCGGTTGACGGTGAGATCCTGGCCTTCGATGACACCGTTTGGCGGGTACCGGTGGATGGCATCCCGGTGATTGCCGAGCCGCAGCAGGGCCTGCCTTTTGCGGTGGTGGCCCAGGGCGGTGTGAGTATCACTGAACAGGTGGCCGCGGGCACTGACTTTGCCGGTCTCACGGCGTTAATTGATGAAGTACTCAAAGCGGCCGGTCAACACCATGACCACCTGGTGGCAGCTGTCCGGGTTGATGGCACCTTCACCGAGGTGTTGTTGCGCAGTGAGCCGCGCCAAACCCGGCCTTATCGCCCACTCACCGAGGTTTTGGATCATGAAGTGCAGTTCGCGTTTAGCACCTGGGCGGGCACAATGGTGGGTTTTAGATTCCCGGATGTCGATGGCCAAGTAGTGATACCGGGGCTGCATCTGCACGGTCTTGCTGCCGATCGAAATAGTGGCGGCCACTGCCACCGGGGGGTAACGGGGGCGGCGACTTTGCGGATCTGGCTAGATGACGCAGACATTTTCGTCCCGATGACCGGGGTGCACTACGGTATGGAGGCACCTGGCGAGGTGGCAGAGCGGCCGAATGCAGGCGCCTTGAAAGCGCCCGAAGGGAAACCTTCCGGGGGTTCAAATCCCTCCCTCGCCGCCGATTTGGACGATCCCCGCCCGCGCTAAGAGAAGGTCCGCATGCCCGATGCCACTGAACCGCTGATCAACGGTGAAACCACGATCCCGGCTCATCTTGCCCGACGCCTTGCTGAACATGGGGTAACCGTCGGGTTCGGCATTGTTGGTGATTACGCCCTGCGCCTGTTCGGGGCCTTGGCCGATGCGGGACTACCGATGCTCGTAACCGCCGATGAGCAGGGCTCAGGGTTTGCCGCTGATGCTTATGCGCGACTGCGGGGCCTAGGTGTTGTTGGCTGTACCTACAGCGTCGGAGGGCTCAAGTTGACCAATGCGGTGGCTAACGCCTGGGCCGAGCAGGTACCGCTGCTCGTTGTCTCGGGTGCGCCGGGTATTGCGGAGCGGGCAAATGGGGCAATGCTCCACCACCGGGTCAAGGA
>WLHM01000165.1 GCA_009702725.1 Actinomycetota bacterium
ATCGCATTCGAAGCCATGCGCAATTATGGATTTGCGAGCCCAAGAATCGCGGTGGCTGGCATCAACCCACATTGCGGGGAAAACGGCCTATTCGGTGACGAGGAAATAAAATTGATGCGACCGGTAATTGAAAGCATCGCGGCCACCGGAATTGACGTACGAGGCCCGATCTCACCGGATGCAGTTTTTATCGAAGCCATGGCTGATAAGCATGACATCGTGGTTGTTGCCTACCATGATCAAGGCCACATACCGGTCAAGTTAATTGAGCGCGACCACGCGGTTAACGTGTCCGGCGGGCTCCCTATTATTAGAACCTCGGTTGACCACGGAACGGCCTTTGATATTGCTGGTAAGGGCATAGCAGATATTGTCAATATGAAAGCCGCAATTACGATGGCAGCCAAGATGGCGGTCGGCCGAGAGGCCGCGGGCAGAGCCAAATCTGCCTAGCAAAAATCAGCGCTACGAGCGGCTTATTCGGCAAATCGAGAGCCCGCGAAGGTGTGATTTAGGCAACCCGGTGGTGCTTTAATTCGTCGCCGATTTAGTTCGCCCCAACCAACCCCTGCGGGCCCGGCTGCCCTACAATTCGGGGCACTGATTGAAGCAAATTACGACACGTAGGAGTAGGCCAGTGAGCATCTCAATCAATTCCGATATGGGTGAATCCCTGGGTATCCACTCCTTTGGAAATGACGATGGTCTACTTGAATTAGTTGATACCGCGAATATCGCATGCGGGTTTCATTCCGGGGATCCCAGCGGCATCCACGCGACAGTAATCAAGGCGGCCGAGGCCCAGGTAACCATAGGTGCGCATCCAGGACTTCCAGATATCGCGGGGTTTGGGCGCCGCGAAATGAAGCTTGATGCCGATGAGGTGCGCGATATCGTCCTGTACCAAGTGGGTGCCCTCGGCGGGTTTTTGAAAGCTGAAGGACTAGAACTGCACCACATAAAGCCGCACGGATCACTATACGGGATGCTCTCGCGCGACGAGACTCTGATGGAAGCAGTCTGCGATGTTGCAGAGGTTTACGGAGTACCCGTTTTTGGTATGGCTGGTACCGCGCACGAACGAGTTACCGCGCGCCGTGGAGTGCCGTTTGTGTCCGAAGTTTATGTCGATTTGGACTATCGATCAGACGGCACCTTGATCATCGCCCGCCGCCCGCAACGCACTCCGTTGGAAAAGGTCGAAGCAACCACCCGCCGAGCCCTCGAATCAAGCACCGTGCTAACCGAGTCTGGTGAATTACTACCGGTGAAATTCGAGAGCATATGCGTGCATTCAGATACCCCAAATGCAATAGATGTAGCCCGTGTTGTGCGAAGTGTCATGAGTGAGTTCTGAGTAGCTATTTAGTCCCGCATTACTATCCAAGGAGCGACTGTGGCAGTTCACGAAGTTCAATCTCCCATCCCAGGGATCTTTTACCGGCGCCCGAGTCCGGATCAACCTGAGTACTTCAACCTTGGAGATACGGTTTCCGCCGACGACACCATTGGCCTAGTCGAGGTTATGAAGCAGTTTGCTGAGATTAAAGCTGGGGCTGATGGTGTAATTACTGCCTTCCACGTGGACAGCGAGGCAATAATTGGCCCAGGAGATCTCATCGCGTCTATCCAAACCAGCGCATAAATGAAGAAACTCCTCATCGCAAACCGGGGTGAAATTGCGGTTCGAATCATCCGGGCTGCACGTGAGCTTGGTATTGAAACAGTCGCGGTAGCGAGCGAAGCAGATGCTGAGGCTCTGCATGCTCGCGCTGCGGATACCTGCATTGTTATTGGCCCCGCTGCGGCAAGTAAGAGCTACCTAAATGAGCAATTGATTCTGGATGCAGCATTGTCGGTGGGCGCTGACGCCATCCACCCCGGGTACGGGTTTCTATCTGAGCGTGCAGCTTTTGCCCAAGCAGTTATCGATGCAGGCTTGACGTGGGTGGGCCCAAACCCGAGTTCAATCACCCAAATGGGCGATAAGGCACAGGCCATTAAAACAGCCTTGGCCGCCGGTGTGCCAACAATCCCAGGCTCGAACGGGCCCGTTGCGAGCGTGGATGAAGCGGTTGAAGTGGCAGCAAGAACTGGGTATCCACTAGTCATTAAGGCGTCTGCGGGCGGTGGCGGCAAAGGCATTCGGGTTGCAGCTGACGAAGCTGAGCTTCGGTCGTTGATTCCTATTGCGCAGGCTGAGTCACTCGCGGCCTTTGGCAGTGATGAAGTTTATATAGAACGAATGGTGACTGGCGCGAAGCACATTGAGGTCCAGGTATTTGGCGACGGTGAAACATTTGTGCACTTGGGTGAGCGCGAGTGTTCAGTGCAACGCCGCCGCCAGAAACTTATTGAGGAGACACCAGCCCCATTACTCCCAGCGGCGGTGCGTGCGGAAATTTGCTCCGCAGCGGTGGCTCTTGCAGCTGCCGTCAAGTACCACGGTGCGGGCACAGTCGAGTTTCTATATGAGCCAAAGACGTCGGGCTACTACTTCATCGAGATGAACACCAGAATCCAGGTTGAGCATCCAATCACCGAGGCCGTCACAGGGATCGACTTAGTAGTTGAGCAATTGCGCGTTGCAGCGGGAGAAAAACTTTCCTTCACTCAAGAGGATGTAATGGCTAGGGGCCACGCAATTGAAATACGCTTAAATGCAGAAGATCCGAGTTTCCAATTCATGCCTTCACCTGGTTATCTCGAAAAGTTCAATCTTCCGTCAGGGCCATTCATTCGAATAGATAGTGGATTCACGGTCGGTGACACCATCACCCCTTACTACGACTCGCTGTTGGCCAAGGTCATCTCATGGGGCAGAACGCGTGAGGAGTCACTAAGTCGAATGCGTCGTGCGCTGCATGAAATGGAAGTTGTCGGCGTTAAGACCACTTCAAGCTTCCTGTTGCAAGTTATTGATTCGCCAGGTTTTATCGATGGTAGTTACGACACCCTGTTTTTGGAGTCCTGACCCGCAGATCGGGCACCGACCTGACTGCTTCCAAGGAGGAACGAAAATGAGCAAGGAGCCGAGCCGCTATACCTGGGGCGCCGATGAACACTTGGTCGTCCAGTTGTCGCAAGCCATGAGCCTGCGAGCAAATTTCCAGGCTATGGCTATGGGTAGTGACCTCAAAGCCCAGGAAATCGCAGGCATAACCGATATTTACCCAGGTAATGCCTCCCTCTTGGTGCGCTTCAATCCAGATGAGATTGATCCATATGAGGTTGAGAAACTAGTACGTGCTGCTGAACTGCGGCTTGAGGATGGCGCAGTGCGAGGTATTGATACCCGAATTTGTGAGGTACCGGTCTGGTACAACGATCCGTACACAAATGAGACTGGATCCCGATTCCGTGATCGACACCAAACCCCGGATTTGACGGACCTAGAGTTTGCCGCCCAACAAAACAATCTGCCAAGTGTCGAAGCATTTATTGAGGCTCACGCGGGTGCTCCGTGGATCACCTCAATGCTCGGGTTCGTCGCTGGTCTGCCTTGGTTCTTTCAAATGGTTCCGCAGGAGCGTCAGTTGCAGGTGCCGAAATACGTGCGGCCTCGCACCGACACCCCGAAACAAACCATCGGGCACGGAGGCTGCTTCAGTGCGATTTACAGCGTCCGAGGAGCTGGGGGCTACCAAATGTTTGGAATTACGCCAGTTCCTATTTACGACCCAGAGAATAATCTCCCAGACTTTGCCGAAACGATGATCTTTTTCAGGCCCGGTGACATCGTAAAGTTTCGGGCAATTGACGAGCCAGAGTACCGGGCCATCGAGGCGGCTGTTGAAGCCCGAACCTATCGGTATAAACAAGCTCCAGTCTCATTTGTCCTAGAAGAGTATGAAGCTTCACCTGACCTATATAACGAAAAGTTGATCGGGGCGCTAAATGCCAGTTGAAGTAATAAACCCAGGTCTTGCAACTTCAATTCAAGATTTAGGCCGACAAGGGCACTACAACGTCGGCATACCTCCATCGGGCGCGGTTGATAGGTACGCAGCAATTGCCGCAAATACGCTGGTAGGCAATGAGGCCGGGGAGGCCGTTTTTGAATCGGCCTATATGGGGCCAAAACTTCGTTTCACGGAGCCAAGTGTCGTTGCGGTGACGGGGGCGCAAGCGCCGGTATTCATAAATGGCACAGCTGCACCGGGCTGGGAGTCACTCCAGGTGGCCGCTGGTGATGAACTGTCCTTTGGGATATTCACGGCGGGCGCGCGCATTTACATCGCGGTG
>WLHM01000166.1 GCA_009702725.1 Actinomycetota bacterium
GTCTAAGGTGCGGACTACCTTTTGGACACTTGTCGCCCGTGGATACGGCGCCGGTGCCTCGCCTAAGAAATAGGGCTTAAAAGGGACCATGCCGGCATTAACAAACAGCAAGGTCGGATCGTCAAGAAGCAATGATGCCGATGGCACGATTTGATGCCCGCGATCTGCAAAGTAACGCAGGAAACGACTTCGGATCTCAGCGGAATCCATCAGCCGCGTACCTTTGACGCGGCTCGCCCCGGCACCGCACGCGGGGCGACTCGGTGCTCACCGGCAATTAGAGCTCGGGCGGTGGCCAAAGTGGAAGCAGCGGAAAGCCCGACCTGCTGGGCGCTAGCGACTACGCCCTGCTCACGAGCATCAGCCAAGAATTTTTGGCCTTGGCGGTAGAGCACCACCCCGCCCGCAGCACCTACCGCGGTCCAAAACAACCTGCGCACGACTACTCCCAAACCGGATAGCGACTCATGAATGCTTTCGACCCAACCTTATCCGGCCGGCTCCCCGCGCCGCGCTTGCTCCAGACGTGCAGCCACCTGCGCCCAGTGGGCCTCTGCCCCATGCGTGGTAGGCCGGTAATAATGAGACTCAAGCAAAATATCCGGTAGGTACTGCTGCTCGGCGACGCCACCGGGTAGATCGTGCGGGTAGATGTAGGTCTGGCCGTGACCAAGTGCCGCCGCTCCCGGATAGTGGGCATCTCGTAGCCAAGGGGGCACCGACCCAACAACCCCACGTTGTACGTCACCGGTCGCTGCCCCAATCCCGAGCACCACCGCATTAGATTTTGGCGCTAGGGCCGCATGAATCGTGGCGTGGGCCAAAATAATCTGCGCCTCTGGCATGCCCACTAAAGCGACCGCTGTGGCGGCGGCAACCGCGGTCTGCAACACACTCGAGTCCGCCATCCCAATGTCTTCACTCGCCAAGATCATCAAACGTCGAGCCACAAACCTTGGGTCTTCGCCGGCTTCAAGCATGCGGGCCAAATAGTGGAGGGCCGCATCTACGTCACTTCCGCGCACACTTTTAATGAAAGCACTGATCACGTCATAGTGCTGATCACCATCCTTGTCATACCTAAGTGCCACATGCTGCACCGCTTGTTCAATATTTTCTAGCTCCAGCACCCCACCTCCGCCGGGAAGCAGTGGTGCCGAGGCAGCTTCTAGGGCCGTCAGCGCCCGCCGCGCATCCCCAATTGACATTCGCGCCAAAGCGACCACAGCCTCATCTGAGATGGTGACTCGATCACCAAGCCCACGCGGATCACTAACAGCACGTCGAATTAGTACCTCTAAATCCGGCTCCGTCAGAGGTTGGAGGGTAATCACCACACTGCGAGATAGCAGTGGCGCGATCACCGAGAAACTTGGGTTTTCGGTCGTGGCCGCAACTAAAGTCACCCATCCATTTTCAACAGCCGGCAATAACGCGTCCTGTTGGCTCTTTGAAAAGCGATGCACCTCGTCAATAAATAAGACCGTGCCACGTCCGTGCATCGCTAACTGGTCTCGGGCGGTGTCGATGACTTCGCGCACATCCTTTACCCCGGCAGTCACGGCGGAGAGTTGGGTGAATGTTCGCCCCGAAGCCAAGGAGACCAATGAGGCTAGCGTCGTTTTGCCAGTACCAGGTGGGCCCCACAAAATGACGGACACACAATGATCTGAACCCTCCAGCATCGTTCGCAGCGGAGATCCAGCCTGCAAGACACCGCCTTGCCCGATGACCTCATCGATTGTTCGAGGACGCATTCGCACGGCCAACGGAGCTGAAGCCCGCTGCGGGGACAGCCCGTCATCGAATAACGTCATGTCTCAACCTTAAACTAAAACCTAGCCTGCAAATCGGAGAGTTTGAACCCGGTTTAATGGGCAAAGTGCCTGGCACCGTTATTTGAAAAGGGGGTTTTGCTCTTGCATTTACACGGTTTCGGTGTTTTCATTGATGGGCAGCTAATCCGGGCCGCTACCCCATCGGGAGGACAATTAAATGCCTAGTGTGGAAGTTAGTTCCCCAGCAAGTTCAGCGCCAACCGATCGGCTCGCACTTGGTGTTGGTTGGGTGCGCCCGGGTGCGGGCGGTATTGCCGGCTCCTTAAACCCCTCGCGGTTAACCGCCTTCGGGTTCCTTTGTGACTATTGCTTCGAGGGTAGTGAAGAGTAGCACCTGTTCCTACCGTTAGGTGGGGTGTTTAAACCCTGTTGCTGACCCCTGACCGCTGTTGGTTGGGGGTCGGGGGTTTGTAATCACCTGGAATTGTTAGGCGTTTCACTATTGCTATCTGGCAAATTCAGTGTTCTCATTGGGTAGCAGTTTTCTGATCTTATAAGGGAGAGCACATGTCGAAGAGTGAAGTAAGTGCCCCGGTTAGTTCGGTGGCCAGTGATCGGATGGTTCTTGGTGTTGGTTGGGTGCGCCCCGGTGCGGGTGGTATTAGCAGCGAGCTAACCCCCTCTTATTGCACCCAATATGTTTGTTTTGAGGGCAATGAAGAGTAGTACCTGTCCCTACCGTTAGGTGAGGTGTTTAAAGCTTGTTCAGGGCAGACCCAAGCGTTGGCCAAGTGTTTACGAAGCCAGCATGTTCAGGCGCCCAGATCGATAAACCCCCACCTCGCTAAATCCAAGTGCGGAATAGACCCGACGACCGGGCTCATTACCTGCAAACATTTCCAGAAATATCATCGGCACTTCATCGGCTACTGCTTCGGTGATGAGTAGGTTACAAACCTCTCGTGCAAGACCAGCGCCCCGGGCACTTGGGTGAGTGCAGATACTAACTAGGTGAGCGGCCCCGTTTGCGCTGCGAACCTGCGCACCCACGGACAGCAACTCATCCTCGCGCACCACCCCACACCACCGCACAATGTTTTCATTACCCGGAAATACATGCGCCGAGTCAGAGTGCACGAGAAGCTCAGCTATGCGATTGTCATTTGGTGCCAAAATGATCGCGGTTGATTCTCGATTACCAGACTTCATAGGGTCCAGAATCCAAAGACACCAACTCCGAGGCTCTAGACTCAGGAAAGTCGGTGGCAATTTCGCGTACACCGCCTCTTCAACGGTAATACCGTCGATCTGAGTAGTTGCTGTCAGTGCTATCAAAATGGCGGTGACTCGTCCTGAATCTGGCCCTAGCGCGGTCGCCCAAACTTCACCAGTCTCCTTAGATACCCGTAGCCAGCCAACATGATCCCCATCAACTTCTACTTTTGCGAGGTCAGCATCAACCACCCGCAACTTGATCAATTGATCATTGGGTCGGGCAGCGACTAATTGCTCATTTCCCGATGCCATCAGGCGGTAGTTGGCGGCTCAGTGTCTGAGTCTGGACGCGCTGCGCGCTCTGGCTTGGCATCAATACCAGCCTCGCGGCGCTGCTGCACCGTAATCGTGCTGGGCGCGCCTGTTAGTGGATCATGCCCTGCGCCAGTTTTTGGGAAAGCAATTACGTCACGGAGTGATGTCGCTCCGGCGAGCAGCATGCAGGTGCGATCCCAGCCGATTGCTATACCCCCATGTGGTGGTGGGCCAAAGGTGAACGCCTCGAGTAAGAAACCGAACTTCTCGTGGGCTTCGGCCTCTGACATACCCAACATTGCAAAGACGCGCTGCTGCACATCAGCTTGGTGAATACGGATAGATCCGCCGCCGATTTCATTACCGTTGCACACAATGTCGTAAGCCCAAGCGAGGGCCTGATCGGGTGCCTGCTCAAAATTATCTCGCCACTGGAGGTTTGGTGAGGTGAATGGGTGATGGACTGCCGTCCATCCCTTATTGCCTTGCTCATCTTCGATCTCTTCAAACATGGGGGCATCAATGACCCAGAGAAACGACCAGGCTTTTTCATCAATAAGTTCGAGCCGACGGCCTATCTCAAGACGGGCTGCGCCCAATAATGAACGTGCATCGGAGGTTTTACCCGCCGCAAAGAAAACACAATCACCCGCTTTGGCCCCTACCGCCGCCACTAGACCATCACGCTCTTGTTCGCTCAAATTCTTGGCAACCGGCCCGCCCAATGTTCCATCGGAATCAATGGTTACATAAGCCAGACCTTTTGCCCCACGTTGTTTCGCCCACTCCTGCCAGGCATCAAACTGCCGGCGAGGTTGATCTGCTCCCCCGGGCATGATGACCGCACCCACATGTTCGGCTTGAAAAACTCGAAATGGAGTCGCCGAGAAGAAATCCGTTAGGTCAACTAGCTCAAGTCCAAA
>WLHM01000167.1 GCA_009702725.1 Actinomycetota bacterium
ATCGACGCCTGCATGAACACGGTTTTCGCATTACCCCGCAGCGCCAATTAGTCCTTGAAGCGGTCGAGCGGTTACAGCATGGTACCCCTGAAACCATTTTGGTCGAAGTTCAGCGAACCGCTACCGGGGTAAACCTTTCGACGGTTTATCGAACTCTCGAAGTCTTAGAGAGTGTCGGGCTAGTTACCCATGCGCACATTGGGCATGGGGCCCCGACCTACCACGCGGTGGATGAAGAACTCCACATCCACCTAGTGTGCGATCGCTGCTCTGCTGTCGCCAGCGTCCCCGCCGCTGTTGCATCAACTTTTGTCGAGCGCCTGCGAAGTGAACAAGGTTTCACGACTGATATCTCGCACATGGCGATACATGGGCATTGTGCAAAGTGTGAAGGCAAATCAGGCGAAGATTTAACGGACGAAGAATTGTGAGTTCATTGGACTTGCCGCAGGCGGTCGCCGGCCCCGCCGGCACCGTTGACGAGTCGATCGCATGGCATTTCGGGGATCCGCATAGGGAGCAGCGCTTACTAGTTGAAGGCATTAGCATCGTCGACATCTCAAATCGCGGCGTTGTCACGGTGACAGGTCCCGATCGCCTGACCTGGTTACACACGCTAACAACCCAGCATCTAGAAAACCTCCAGCCAAATGAGTCGGCGCTCGTCCTTATTTTGAGCCCACATGGGCATGTAGAACATGAACTGCACCTGGTTGAAGACGGCGAGACTTCGTGGCTAATTGTTGAGCCGGGCACCGCCGATTCGCTAGAAAACTATTTGAAATCAATGCAATTCATGTTGCGCGTAGAAATTACAAATGTGACGTCTCAATTCGCGGTGGTGTGGGAGCCAATTGCCGCAGTTGATGCTCTGCACCCGACTTGGCTGGTTCCCGAGCCTTTTGCCGGTCGCGGCCTGATCGGTCGCGAGGTGATTATCCCGCGAGCAGATTTGAATTCTCGGCTCGAGGAGGCACCGGCGCAATCCGGTAGTTGGGCACTAGAGGCCTTGCGGGTGGCGGCAACCATGCCAAGGATGGGTGCTGAGACTGATCACAAGACCCTGCCCCACGAAGTGGGCTGGATTGGCTCGGCGGTACATCTACAAAAAGGCTGTTACCGCGGTCAAGAGACCGTTGCTCGGGTGCAAAATCTGGGTAAGCCACCACGGCGTCTAGTGCTATTACATCTTGATGGGTCCGCTGAAATCCTTCCCGGCCACGGTGCGCCAGTCTTTGCTGGCGATAAAGAGGTGGGTTGGGTCGGCACCGGAGCCCGTCATTATGAGCTTGGCCCGGTGGCTACCGCCATAGTGAAACGCAATGTTCCCATTGAGGCGATACTTACAATTCGTACTGACGAGGGCGAAGTGCCCGCAGCCCAGGAAAATTTTTTGACAATTTAGGTTTAAGACTTCATCGGCTGGGTATACCTAGGACATGAACTCAACTACCAACACGCGAATTCATCGAAATACCGCAGTTTCACTCGTATTGGGAGTGATCCTTACCACCTTGGCCGCGGCCGGGGTTGGTGTGCTTGCGGCCCCCACCGCATCGGCAGCTAGCGGGGTACCGCCCTTGCCGCTATCGACAAGTGGCAGCAAAATCGTTGATGCCACCGGGGCAACAATTACTTTGCAAGGTGTGAACTGGTTTGGGTTCGAAACCGCCAACCACGCACCCCACGGCTTATGGAGCCGCGACTACAAGGAGATGCTGGCCCAGATCAAAGCCCAAGGTTTCAACACGATCCGGATGCCGTTCTCTCTGCAGGCGATGGCGTCTTCAACAACCAGCGGCATTGATTATGCGAACGGGCGAAATGCGGCACTTGCCGGCAAGACCCCGCAGCAGGTGATGGATGTAATCATTGACGAAGCCGCGAATCAAGGTCTGATGATCATTCTCGACAATCACTCACAAGCGGATGACGGCTTTATGTATGACCTTTGGTACGGGCAGAACGGTTACACCGAAGCCAATTGGGTCACCACCTGGCAGGCGCTTGCCAAACGCTATGTGAATAAGCCGAATGTCATCGCGGCTGACCTGAAGAATGAACCCCACGGCTCGGCGACGTGGGGTACCGGTGCTGCTACCGACTGGCGCCGTGCTGCAGAGCTTGCTGGCAATGCGGTGCTTGCCCAGAACCCCAACATGTTGATTATTGTTGAAGGCATTGAGGGCCAAGTTGCTGGCGGGCAAAAACTTGATCGACATTGGTGGGGCGGCAATCTTGAGGGCGCGCGCGCGAATCCAGTCCGCCTATCAAAGGCGAATAAGCTTGTTTATTCACCACATGAGTACGGCCCGGGAGTATTCGCCCAGCCCTGGTTCTCTGATCCGAATCAGGCATCGATTTTGGCCGACCGTTGGACAAAGGGGTTCGGTTATCTGGTGGACTCGGGTACTGCTCCAGTTTTGATCGGTGAGTTTGGTGCCAAGAACGTCGGTTTGGACACCACTGAAGGTCGATGGATCAGACAGTTCGCGGACTACCTAGGGCGCAAGAATATGAGCTGGACGTTCTGGGCCTGGAATCCTAACTCCGGCGATACTGGTGGTGTGCTGTTGGACGATTGGAAGACGATCAACACCGCCAAGATGTCTTTGTTACGTTCGTTGATAAACAAAGAGGCGATTGCGTTTGACGGCACGGTGACTCCAATGCCGACGCCATCTGCAACAGCCACGCCAACGACTTCACCGACAGCAACTCCGACAGCTTCACCGACAGCTTCACCGACAGCAACTCCGTCGAATCCGGGGATCACCAACGGGGTGATCACGTCAAAAATCGTCACTGACTCATCGTGGGCTGGTGGCTGGTGTGGAAAGCTCGGCGTTCAAAATGGCACCACCAACCGGATCATCATCGACAGAATCGAATTCGACCTGTCTACCGGTGGGAGTATCTCGACATCGTGGAACGGTACCTTTGTGCGGTCTGGTAATCACGTGACTGTCACCCCACCAAGTTGGGCTAGCGCTAATGCCGGTACCGCCTTCACCGATACCGGGGTTTGTGTGACCGGTGCTGCTCCGGCGGCGGTAACGGCTACAACGCATACGGTCGGTGGCGAGGTCCCGGTACCGACGGTTACTCCGACACCGGCACCGACGGTTACTCCGACACCGACACCTACACCCACACCCACGGCCTCGACTGGTTCAGTCATCGCGGTCACCATGGTGAAGGACTCTACGTGGGATGGTGGCTACTGCCGCAGTGTGCAAACCAAGAACACTGGGTCGCAAGCCATTAACGGTTGGGCATTGCGTTTTAGCTTGCCGACTTCGGCAGTTATCTCGCAGTCGTGGAGTGGGACGCTAACACGATCTGGTACCGCAGTAACAGTGAATCCGGCTGCGTGGGCGGCGCAGCTTGCACCTGGCCAAACGGTTACCTCATTTGGTTTTTGTGTTACGACGTCGAGTAATGCGAACGGTGCGGCAGAGCCAGCGGAGGTAGTCGCCGGCTAGTGCAGGAGTTCTTTGTCAGGTGTCGCTGGTCAGGGCGTCCGTTAGCCGTCAACTTCGACGGTAATAGTAAATGGGCCGTCGTTGACCAGCGACACTTGCATATCGGCGCCAAAGCGCCCGGTAGCAACGTCAACACCGCGGTCGCGCAGCGCCTGAATAAAGACTTCAATCAGCGGCTCGGCCACTGGACGCGGTGCCGCTTGATCCCAAGTGGGCCGACGCCCTTTTTTGGTTTCTGCATACAAAGTAAATTGACTTATGACAAGGACTGGAAGCTTTAGGTCGGCCGCCGAAAGTTCGCGGCTCGCATCAGCCGGTAGTTCGACCCCGACAGCCTTTGCGTGCTCATGCGAGAAGAGTCGCATGTCATAAATCTTGTCGGCTAGTGCCGTGGCCGCTGCCGTAGTGTCGGAATGCGTTACCCCAATCAAGATCACCAGGCCCGGACCGACAAACGCACCGACTACTTCTCCGTCGACGCTCACTTGCCCGCCCGCTGCACGTTGCACTACCGCCCTCATAGGGGCCAGCGTGCCACTATTCGGGCGCGGCCGGGCTGGTGCGGGTGAAAGAGGTAGCGCTAGCCCCCGTTAGCACCTGCGTTTGCAAATGCAAGCACTTTGGGTGCATACTGCACTTATGGCGAGAATCGATGTGAGTGGGATCGGCGGATTCATCCGCGAGCAGCGCGATCAGGCGCAGATGTCAGTGCGCCAGTTGGCGAAG
>WLHM01000168.1 GCA_009702725.1 Actinomycetota bacterium
ATGCTCGGCCCCGAAGGTGATCGAGCCGCGCACAAGGTCATCCCATTCAATATCACGATCTGGCATTCGGAATCGAAGTACAGGGTCTCGGCCTTCGTCCTCGTAGGCCTCCACCTGATCATGCGAGAGTTCGCGGCACTTACCGTCATAGCCGGGGGTGCGTCCTTGAGCCTTGGCTAACTCGCGACGTTCTTCCAGCTCCTCGGGTGAGCAATAGCAGTGATAGGCGAAGCCACCATAGCGCAACCGTTTCGCGACTTCGGCATACACGGGAAGCCGGTCGGACTGGCGGTATGGGCCAAAGTCACCACCAACCTCGGGCCCTTCGTCCCAATCCAAACCCAACCAGCGCAGCGAATCCAGCAGCGCGTTGTATGACTCTTCGGTGTCTCGGGCTGAGTCGGTGTCTTCGATCCGAAACACAAAAGTGCCACCGGTGTGCTTGGCAAACGCCCAGTTAAACAACGCGGTTCGAATCATTCCGACATGCGGATTGCCTGTGGGTGACGGACAAAAGCGCACGCGGACCGGTGGCTGCGAAATTATTTCCTGGGCGATGGGCGTATTAGACACGGTCGACCACCGGATTAGTAAGTGTCCCAATACCCTCGATCGCAACGGTGACGTTATTTCCGGCGACAATCGGCCCTACCCCGGCCGGTGTGCCCGTTAGAATCACGTCACCGGGAATGAGCGTCATGATCGAACTGATGTATGCGATCAAAGTCGCAATATCGTGCACCATGTCATTTGTTGAACCCGATTGGCGAACCACGCCATCAACACTGCAGGTTATTCGAGCGTCTTCAACATCAAGGTCGGTCTCGATCCACGGACCGATAGGACAGAAAGTGTCAAAAGCTTTAGCTCGGGTCCACTGGACATCGGCCTGCTGCAAGTCACGCGCCGTCACATCATTGGCGCAGGTGTACCCCAAGATCACCTCTTTAACCCGATCAACTGGCACATCGCTACAAAGGCGCCCGATAACGACGGCGAGCTCGGCCTCGTGCTCGACTTTCTCAGACTGCCAGGGTAAGGCAATCGATTCACCAGGGCCGATAATGCTCGTGCTCGGCTTCAGGAAAATGAGCGGAGAAGCCGGCACCTGGCCGCCCATTTCTTTCGCGTGGTCTGCGTAATTCTTGCCGACCGCGACTATTTTGCTCGGTAACACCGGTGCCAATAAGCGGGTGTCTGCCAGCGGAATAATGCGACCCTCAGGCACTAAATCACCAAACGGGTGGCCATGGACCAGCACGACTAGGGAAGCCTCGGTTGGTTCGTTTTCGGGAGATACGCCTTCGAGCACGCCGTAGAAAAGCTCACCGTCAACTGAAACTCGGACTATTCGCACTACCGCAGCCTATCTATTGAGCCAGTGCATCCCGCTTGGCCGCCCGGATGAGCCCGAATGTCACCGCATCTTCAAGTGCCCGCCAAGAGGCCGCAATTACGTTCTCGTGTACCCCGACCGTTGACCACTGACCGAACCCATCGCTAGTACCAACCAATACCCGGGTAACGGCATCGGTACCTGTGATGCCATCGAGAATGCGTACCTTGTAATCGATTAACTCGAGCGAGTCGAGCTCTGGGTATAACTGAATAACAGCGGCCCGCAGCGCCCGATCTAGAGCATTTACCGGGCCATTCCCCTCTGCAGTTGAGATAATTCGTTCGCCACTTGCATATACCTTTACGGTTGCCTCGGTAGCTACGCTCCCATCAGCGGCCTGCTCAACAATCGTGCGCCAGGATTCAACCTCGAATCTTCGCTCAGCACCATCCTCATCCAAAAGCAACAGTTCGAAGGATGCATCAGCTGCCTCGAATGTCCAGCCCCGTGCTTCTAAATCCTTAACTTTGTCAATAACCCTGGTGAGCAATGCTGAATCCCCCGAGAGGTCATAGCCCAATTCGCGACCTTTAAGTTCAACCGAAGCCCGACCAGCCATTTCAGTGATTAGGACCCTCATGTCATTTCCAACCAAGGTTGGATCGATGTGGTTGTAGAGATCTGCAGAAACCTTCAGCGCACTTGCATGCAGGCCAGCCTTATGGGCGAATGCTGAAACTCCAGCGTACGGCTGATGGGTATTTGGTGCGATATTCGCAATTTCGGCAATTGAGTGGGCAATTCGCACTGTTTCATTCAGCGCGCCATCGGGCAAGATGTCGTAGCCCAGCTTGGTTACTAAATTTGGTATCACCACGAATAGGTCGGCGTTTCCGGTGCGCTCGCCATAGCCATTGGCCGTGCATTGCACATGGGTGGCACCCGCCTCAACCGCTGCGACACTGTTTGCGATCGCGCATCCAGTGTCATCTTGGCAGTGAATACCAAGCCGGGCAGCGGATCTAGTCGAAACATCGGTGACTATGGCGGTGATGCCACCGGGCAACATCCCTCCGTTGGTGTCACACAGCACCACCACGCTGGCTCCCGCTGCGTGGGCGACATCGGCTAGGCGCACCCCGTAATCGCGATCGTGCTTATAGCCGTCGAAGAAATGCTCCATGTCAACAAAAACCCGTCGGCCCTGCGAAACCAAGTACTCCACGGTTTCGCGAACCATCGCCTCGTTTTCATCCAATGTTGTCTTGAGAGCGTCTTTCACGTGCAGCACATCGGATTTAGCGACGATGGTGATGACGGGAGCGCCAGAGTCAAGGAGTGCTTGCACCTGGGGATCATCAGCTACGGCCACACCCGGCTTACGCGTCGCACCAAAGGCCACCAGTTCGGCGTGCTGCAAGTCGAGTTCGGTCTTGGCGCGCTCGAAGAACTCGGTGTCCTTAGGCATGGCACCGGGCCAGCCGCCTTCGATGAATCCCACTCCGTAGCCATCTAGGAGGCGCGCCACCGCCAACTTGTCGTTGACGGAATACGAAATACCTTCACGCTGGGCACCATCACGCAAGGTGGTGTCGTACACGTGAAAATTGTCGGGGCGGGGCATTGTCGTCCTCTTTCTGGCCGTGGAGCAATGAAAAAGCCCCCCGCGGGTGCGAAGGGCTGCGCGTCAACGTTCATTGACGCGCTACAAAATAATGCTGCTGACAGTGCTGTTCACGCCCCTATTGTGGCATATGGTCCGCGCGCCGCCTAGCAGATGGTGTGCATCCAGTTATGGCGATCTGGGGCGGCGCCGGTCTGGATATCAAGAAGTGCTTGGCGAAGTTTCATGGTCAGGGCTCCAGTGCGGCCACCGGCCACCTCCCAAGCTCCACTTTCCCTGGACTTGACTTGCCCAACCGGAGTGATGACGGCGGCGGTACCACAGGCAAATACTTCGGATATCGCCCCACTGGCACAGCCATCTCGCCAATCTTCAACACTTATCCGGCCTTCATCGGCTCGGATCCCGAGGTCTTCGGCGACAGTAAGCAAGGACTCCCGCGTGATGCCCGGCAGCAGAGCACCGGTTAGTTGCGGGGTAACGATGCGCGCTGAATCGCCCTCGCCATAGACGAAGTACAGATTCATCCCGCCCATCTCTTCGATCCATCGGCGCTCGACAGCGTCTATCCAAACAACTTGATCGCACCCATGCTGGGCGGCCTCAGCCTGCGCGACCAGTGATGCTGCGTAGTTGCCCGCGCACTTGGCCTCACCGGTCCCACCGGGTGCCGCGCGGACATACTCATCCGACAGCCACACAGATACCGGCTTAACGCCCTGCGGAAAGTACGCACCCGCAGGTGAAGCAATCAGGAGATATTCATAGGCATTGCTAGGGCGAATCCCCAAGCCAACTTCGGTGGAAATCATGAAGGGGCGCAGGTAAAGGGATTTTTCTTGGTCATGTGGGACCCATGCTTGATCCTGGCGAACCAGCGCTTCGATCGAGCCCAGGAATAACTCATCGGGTAGTTCCGCCATCGCCAAACGGCGAGCAGAGCGGGCGAAACGCTCAGAGTTCTTGATCGGCCGAAATGCCTTGATACTGCCGTCTGCGTGGCGATAGGCCTTAAGACCTTCAAAAATTGCTTGGCCGTAGTGCATGACATTCGTGGCCGGATCAAGCTTCAGCGGGCCGTAGGGAACCAACTCTTCGCCATGCCACCCGTCCTCGGTGGTCCACTTCGCGCGCACCATGTGGTCGGTGAA
The DNA here is from genome assembly GCA_009702725.1 of Actinomycetota bacterium. Lineage (GTDB taxonomy): Bacteria > Actinomycetota > Actinomycetes > S36-B12 > S36-B12. Next base: position 4,115 of record WLHM01000168.1, read on the forward strand.
GTGCCTACCGAAACCCGGATTGGCCATGATGGCATCGCGCTCGGCGATTGCTCTAGG
>WLHM01000169.1 GCA_009702725.1 Actinomycetota bacterium
CCAGAAGTTCTGATAGCCAATAGGCACCGACTCGGGCTCGATTTGCCGGTCGTACAGCAGTACTGGGAATTCATGAAGGGCCTATTTGTCGGTCGGATTTACGCCGCTGATTCACCTGACCCGGTGGTTTGTAACGCCCCGTGCCTCGGGTACTCCTTCAAGCGGGGGGAGGAAGTCCTGGTACTAATCAAAGATCGTTTGCCGGCAACAATTTGGCTGGCTCTCGGGGCCTTCATTTTGTGGTTGGCGGCGGGGATTTCGTTTGGAATTTACGCTGCTCTGCGCCGTGGTAGGTGGCAGGACAAAACCGTGATGGGCATTTCGCTGGCGGGGTATTCGCTGCCGTCATTCTTCTTGGGATTGATGGCGATATTTTTCATCATCATTCGGCTCCAACTATTGCCCTATCCCTCTTATGTGTCGCCTTTTGAAAATCCCATACAATTTTTTCAGACGATGCTTTTGCCGTGGATTGTGCTGGCCATTCTTTATGCAGCTTTCTACATGCGATTAACTCGAAATCAAATGCTAGAAGTGTTAGGTGAGGATTACATTCGCACCGCGCGGGCCAAGGGTCTGCCTGAGCGTGTTGTTATTCGAAAGCATGCTCTGCGCGCAGGGCTAACCCCAATTGTTACCGCTGCTGGGCTTGATCTGGCTGGCTTGCTCGGTGGTGCGATCATCACCGAAAGCATTTTCAGTTTGCCGGGCCTTGGGTCACTTGCGGTCAACTCGGTCAATGACGCTGATCTGCCGGTAATCGTTGGTATCACCTTGGTTACGGCCACCTTCATTATTGTCGCTAATCTCATAGTCGATTTACTTTATGCGGTAATAGACCCGAGGGTCAGGTTGGTGTGATGATCGAAAAGATGAATTCTCACCAACCCTTCCTAGAGGTCGCGGATCTTTCGGTGCAGTTCCCGACCGAAGACGGCATTGTGCGAGCCGTTGATGGCGTGAGTTTCGCGATTGAACGCGGCAAAACATTGGCCATCGTGGGGGAGTCTGGTTCAGGCAAAAGTGTTACCGCGCAAGCCGTGATGGGCCTTATCAACAAACGTAATGCCGACGTCAGTGGCGAAGTGTTTTTTGACGGTGAAGACCTCGTCGCGATGCCAGACGAAGGGTTGCGCAAGTTGCGCGGCAACAAGATCGCAATGATTTTCCAAGACCCAATGTCTAGTCTTCATCCCTTTTATCGAATTGGCGATCAATTGACCGAAGCGGTCAACGCTCATGAAAAGGTATCGAAGGCGAGTGCGCGTGACCGTGCCATTGAGATGCTGAATAAAGTTGGAATCCCAGCCCCGGCTAAGCGCTTTGACGACTACCCCCACCAGTTCTCGGGCGGGATGCGCCAGCGGGTGATGATAGCAATGGCGTTAATTAATTCACCTTCGCTCCTTATTGCGGATGAGCCAACAACTGCGCTGGATGTCACGGTGCAGGCGCAGATCATCGAGTTAATTACCCAGCTGCAGCGTGAGTTCGACACCGCTGTTGTTCTCATCACTCACGATCTGGGAATCGTCGCCGATGTGGCAGACGAAGTGGCCGTTATGTATGGGGCACGAATAGTCGAGTCGGGAAGTGTTGACGATATTTTCTATAACCCGCAGATGCCGTACACGCTCGGGCTACTGGCCTCCGTACCGCGCCTGAACAAGGTTCATGGTGATCGCCTTGACCCAATCCCCGGCAATCCGCCATCACCACTTCGGCTGCCCACCGGGTGCGTATTTAATCCCCGATGTGTGTACCAGGATCGAGTTACCGGCGACTTGTGCCAGACCCAGCGGCCGAGACTTGAAGATGTTGGGGCTGGGCACCAAGTGCGGTGCCATCTGCCAGCAACCGAACGGCAGGCGGTGGCCGAAGTGGTCCTTAGCGCGCTTGGGAGGTCAGGTGCATGAGTGAGCTAACTGAGCCGGCCCTGTCTGGGGAGCCAGCCTTGCGGGTAACCGACCTACGAACCTATTTCCCAGTTCGCTCCAAAGGCCTATTTCCCAAGACAGTGGGACAGGTGAAGGCGGTTGACGGGGTTAGTTTCTCGGTTAACCCCGGGCAGACTTTGGGTTTGGTTGGCGAGAGCGGGTGTGGTAAATCTACGACCGGGCGCAGCGTCTTGCGTTTGGTAGAACCTACAAGTGGGCGTATTGAGTTTGATGGCGTCGATGTTACTGAAATGTCTAGCAAAGAAATGGTGCCAATCCGCCGCAAGGCTGCGATGATTTTCCAAGATCCTTACAACGCGCTGAATCCACGACATACGGTTGGTGCGATCATTGGGGCACCATTCGAGGTACAGGGCGTCAAGCCGCCCGGTGGAGTTAGAAAAGCCGTTCAAGAATTGATGGAGCGAGTTGGGCTGAACCCTGAGCACTACAACAGGTATCCAGCCGAATTCTCAGGGGGCCAGCGGCAGCGCATTGGTATTGCGCGAGCAGTAGCGCTAAAACCTAAGTTTATCGTTTGCGATGAACCGGTATCGGCCCTCGATGTATCGATTCAAGCTCAGGTAATCAATCTACTTCGAGATCTACAAGATGATTTTGGTATCGCGTATTTGTTTATTGCACATGATCTTGCGGTAGTCCGCCAAATCTCCCACCAGGTTGCCGTTATGTATTTAGGCCACGTCATGGAAATGGCATCACGTACAGATCTCTACTCCAGGCCACTGCACCCGTACACCCACGCCTTGCTTTCAGCTATACCCATTCCAGACCCACGTGCCCAAAAGCAGCGTGAGCACATCATGTTGTCCGGTGATCTACCAAGCCCAGCGTCTCCGCCTGCAGGGTGCGTTTTTCATACTCGGTGCTTTCAGGCTCAAGATATTTGCGCATTAGAAAAGCCCGAACTTTCCGAGTTTGAGCCGGGACACAAAGTGGCTTGTCACTTCCCCATAGTGGAGTTCTTGGGCACTGCACCGATAACCGGGCCAGACCCAGGGCTAACGAAACAAGGTTATTCCGCGGGCTCAGCTGCAGGCGAAGATCGCGGGTCGCATGATTTGATCCGCGAAATCGGCACCGACTACGGGGTTGGCCCCGATACCCCGATTGATCCGGGTCCGGCAATTTGGAGATGAGTTCGGAAGAACTCGACTTCTGTTTTGAGCAAGTTCTCGGCTACGACTTCCTGGGGTGTCATATGGGTGACGCCGCTTAAGGGAAGTACCGAATGATTTCGGCCCGCGGCGAGCAGTGCACTAGAGAACTGCAAGGTATGCGCGACTAGCACATTGTCATCCGCCAAGCCATGGATTAGCAGGAGTGGACGTTGCAGTTTTTCGGCCCGCGTTAATAATGATGATTGGTCATAAACTTCAGCTGACTCATGCGGATCCCCGAGGTAGCGCTCGCTATAGGCGGTGTCGTAGAGCCGCCATTCGGTAACCGGTGCCCCGGCAACGGCACAGTGAAAAACATCGGGACGTTCCAAGACCGCAAGGGCGGCCAAGTAACCGCCAAATGACCAGCCAACGATGCCGACCCGGTCAAGATCCAGGTCTGGTAGCTGATCCCCAAGGGCGTGGAGGGCGCTCACTTGATCAGCCAAGATCCCCATCGCTAAATCTTGCTTGATCAAGCGCTCCCAAGCTGGTCCGCGGCCTGGTGTTCCGCGCCCGTCGACAACGACAACCGCAAAACCTTGGTCAGCCAACCATTGATCAGATGCATGAGCACCGCAGATATGGGTAACCATTTGGGCGTGGGGCCCGCCGTACGGCGACATGATCACCGGGAGTTTTTGTGAGCCAGGTACATGACCGGTGGGCCAGAACACGCAGGTGCGCAATTGTGTTGCGCAAACCGAGCTGAAGTTCGTTTTGATGATGACGTTCGGGGTTTGCGCATGCGAGCTAATTGCGTGCGTGCCCGAATGGTGCACGACCTGGTAGTCAACGCGGGGTGAAATTGAGTTAGCGGTTGCCAGCACAAAGGTCGAGCCGTCGGCAACGGCGGTATTCCAACTTTCACCCGAGGTGAGGGCGATTGTGGTGCCGTCATTAGCGATTTGGTAGAGGTGCTGTTCCATTGGGTCAGGTGAAGCAAGGACAAGTAACCCTTCGGCGGAAGAGTCGACAACTCCATTCACCTGCAACCCGGCCGGAGAGATGAAAACCCCATCACGGGCGACACGGTTCGTATCAGTCGTCGCA
>WLHM01000017.1 GCA_009702725.1 Actinomycetota bacterium
ACCGGCGCGCTATGCAGGATTTCACCGCGCGCAACTCGCCTATTAATCGAATCCTCGACAACACCATCAGTATTTTGTAGATCTAGAACCCAACGATCACGCATCGCGTTAAGCAGGAGTTTGCGAATTGGCTGATCTCTAAGCACCAGGAAGCGCCAAGGCGTGGAATGGTGCGGTGCCGGAGCGGTGATAGCCGATGCGATGGCTCGCTCTATCACGTCATCATCGACCGGTGTATCAGCGAAACTTCGGACGGTACGCCGGTGCATGCCGGCGGTGGCTCGACCATGCTGCACGGCCTCTGCTGTCCCAAGGGGGAAAAGGTCATCGGATAAAGGGCGAACAATTGCACTAGCCCCAGACTCAAACTCGGCAACGACATAGTGCCCCATCCCGCGAACAATCGCCACCGGGCTGCCGTCGATCTTGCCCTTAACGAGGTCCGCAGCCGCGGCGATTTCGTCGGCGATCGCAATCACCGTCATCTCCAAAGTGCGACCGAAACCGTCGATGCGCCCGGTGTGATCATCGAGCACGATGAGGCCGGCGGCACCAATTGCGACATCGGTGACACCTAGGCGCCAAGGGCGCCCCATAGTGTCGGTGATGATGACCGCTAATTGTTTGCCGGTAGCCTCCTGTAGTTGAGTTAGGAGCTCGCGAGCAGAAGCATCAGGATCAATTGGTAGCAGAACTACGTGACCAGCATCAACATTGCTGGCATCGACCCCGGCGGCTGCCATAACCAATCCATGTTTGGTCTGAACAATTTTAGTGATTGCTTGAGGTGTTGATTTTGTCGCGACAACGCGCACCGTCTCAGCATCAATAGCGGCATCACGTGAGTGGGCCGCGATAATTCGGCCCTCAGCCTTCGAGATGATCTTGCTGGTAACGACGACAACGTCGCCATCGGCAAATCCGGCCGTGCCGTCTGGCCAAGTAATTTCGGTTGCGGTTATTATCGCGGCGAGATCATCCCCGGACGTAATCGAGCCAATACCTAAAACAGTGGTTATTTGCAGTGCTGCGTTTGACGGCGTGCTCATTTCATGTACTAACTGCCTGGATGCATTCTGCAGCCATCTGGGCGGTTGCGGAAACATCGGTCATCATCAGCGGTACGGCGCGACAGGAAATACCCAGGGAGACAACCTCGTCAACTATGCCAGCATCAACTTCGTCGACTAGCCAGGCGTCTATAAAGCCACCCGCGCTACGTGCTCCGTAGTGCGCTGCAACGGCCGCCGCGGACGTCTCGACTCCGATGGCTTGTAGACATGAATCGGCCATGCCGCGAACCGGTGAACCGCCGACTATCGGGGAGACGCCGACAACCGGTGCGGTAGCTGCGCGGATAGCTTCGGCTATGCCGGGCACCGACAAAATTGTACCGATTGAAACTACCGGGTTACTCGGCGGGAAAATTATTAGATCGGCGTTTTCAATTGCCTCAAGTACACCCGGTGCGGGCTTGGCGTTTTCGATACCGATGATCGCGAACGAATGCGCAGGCAGCGCAGCGCGATATCTGATCCACCATTCCTGAAAATGAATAGCGATCTGCATCGGGCGACCGAAGTCGTCGGTGGCACCGCTGGGGTCATCGACCACGACATGGGTTTCGGCGCGATCGTTACTCATTGGCAATAAAACTACGCCGGGTTGCCACCGAGCGCAGAGCGCCGCGGTGACCTCGGTCAGTGAGTAACCAGCCGCGAGTGACTGAGTACGCACCAGGTGTGTGGCAATGTCCTTGTCGCCCAGACCGAACCAGGTTGGTTCGACACCGTAGCTGGCTAATTCCGCCTTGGTCGTGAAAGTTTCGCCCTCGCGACCCCAACCACGCTCGGTGCTGATGCCCCCGCCGAGGGTGTACATCACAGTGTCGAGATCAGGGCAGACCCGCAGGCCATGGACCCAGATGTCGTCACCGGTATTGCCAACAACAGTGACCTCGGCGGTGGTGCCCCCTGAACCATCGGGATAGGCGCCGGCCAGGTGGGAGAGCAGGCCTCGGATAAATCGGGATCCGCCGATCCCACCAGCAAGTGCCGTGATTTGCATGCGCGCATCCTGTCAGGTGTTAAAACCCATCGGCGTGGCACTTACCGATCGGGTATTTTTCGTGATCCACTACCCATGAACATCGGTACCCGAGAGGGGGCCAAAAAAGTGACTTTTGGGACGGAATCGGCCGTTTTTGGTCATTTTTTGTAGTTTCCTGCCTGATATGTCGCATTCTCACTTGACTTATGCGAATTACACCCGTGTAATACTCCTCGTAACCCAATATGGGTGACGAAAAGTTAACCACGTGGTTGCGTAAGTTAAGGAGGTCTTTCGCGTGAGCGACATGGTGCTAGTGCCACTGTCTGACGTTGAAGAGTTGGCATGGCAGGGGCTTGCGCTTTGCGCGCAGACCGACCCGGAGGCTTTTTTCCCCGAAAAGGGCGGTAGCACCCGCGAAGCCAAGAAAGTTTGTCTTTCTTGCGAAGTCCGGGTCGAGTGCCTGGAGTTTGCCTTGGCGCAAGATGAGCGATTTGGTATCTGGGGCGGGCTCTCCGAGCGCGAGCGGCGTCGCCTAAAGAAGCGGGCCGGCTGACCAGCAGAAGTTTGCTTTGACCGATGCAGACTTCTAGCCGGTTACAGTGGGCAGGTGGCGGGCCAGATGGACGAGAATCAAGTCGACGAGAATCAAGTCGACGGGAACCAAGTCGACGAGAACCAAGTCGACGAGAACCAAGTCGACGAGAACCAGGCGGGCGAGCTGCCAAGTGGCAACGATGAACTGACCACCGAGTGGTTCAGCAGGGAAGACGAATTTGAAGTCGCTTACGTTCCCTTGCTACCGCGCCGCCATCATCACGTAACTGCGGTACTCGTTAGCCACGAGGGCGCGATCTGGCTGCCAGCAGCCCTGACAAACCTTGCTTCGCAGACCAGGCCTCCCGAGGCCGTCGTTGGCGTCGATACGGGCTCTACCGATGCCAGCCTGAGTCAACTTCGCGCCGCATTTGGTTCAGATCGGGTGGTAGCCGCGGACTCTAAGCTGGGTTTTGGTGACGCGGTTCGTGCTGGTGTTGCTCACGTTGGTCAAGTGCGGGTCGCGCCAAGTGAGGAGCCCGTTGAAGAACTTATTGAATGGCTTTGGTTGCTGCATGATGACAGCGCCGCTGACCTCGCCTGTCTCGAGGCATTACTCAATACAGCTGATGACAATCCGAGCGCGTCAATTCTTGGCCCGAAGATTCTTGGGTGGCATGACCGACGTTTGCTGCTTGAGGTTGGTGTCAGCATCACTAGCTCGGGGCGTCGGTATACGGGCTTGGAGCGTCGGGAGCATGACCAAGGTCAGCACGATGGGGTACGCGATGTCTTAGCTGTTAGCTCGGCCGGCATGTTGGTGCGCCGCGAGGTTTGGCAGCACCTCGATGGGTTTGATCGCGCCTTGCCGCTATTTCGTGACGACATCGACTTTTGCTGGCGCGCCCACCTAGCCGGTGAACGGGTATTGATTGCAACCGACGCGGTTCTTCATCACCGGGAGGCGGCGGCACACGGACGCCGAGCCGAAGAATTTGCGCCGCGCCCGCATCGCATTGATCGGGAGGCTGCGGTGCACGTGCTGCTCGCGCATACCTCGGTAGTCGCGGTCCCATTTCTTGCCTTGCGCCTCCTCGTCGTCAGCGCGGTGCGTTCGGTTGTATACCTGCTCGGAAAAGATTTTGATGCGGCGCGCGATGAAGTCGGCGCGGTATTAGATGTCGCGCTTCACCCAGCTCGCCTACGTGCGTCGCGCCGGCTAAGTGCCCGCACGGCGACCGAGCCCTACTCGGTGATCCGCTCTTTGCGGCCAAGTGTGTGGGCGCAGCTGCGACAGGGTCTTGAGCTCATAGCCGGGATTGCGACTACAAGTAGTACCGCACTCAGTGCCTCAGTCAGTGCACTTGATTCTGGGCCAGTTGATGACGATGCGGCCTATTTGGATTCAGCAGGTCCGGGCCTATTAAGACGGGCACTGATCAGACCAAGTGTGCTCTTCATTTTCGTATTGACGCTGTTCGCGCTGATCGCGACGCGCAATATGTGGTGGGGCGACGGCGTCCTGCAAGGGGGTGCGCTGTTACCGAGTTTACCGGGCGCCAGTGACCTTTGGGGCACCTACAGCGAGGCTTGGCACAATATTGGGCCTGGTTCCATTGCACCGGCAGCGCCGTACTTGATGTTGATATTCGGTCTAGCATTTCTGCTCTTAGGTAAAGCGCAATTGGCCGTGACGGTCATCGTCGTGCTCGCGATACCACTTGTCGCATGGAGTATGTATTTCGCGACGCGCGGGCTGATCGCAGGTCGTGCGGTCCGTATTTGGGCGGCTGCCGCGTATGCGCTGGTCCCGGCGCTCACCGGCGCTCTATCAAGTGGCCGAATCGGCACCGTAATCGCGGCCATCTTGTTGCCATTTGTTGTTAGATCATTTGTGCGGATTGTCGGTAGCCGCGGTACCTTCCGGCGCGCGGCCGGCACCGCACTACTTCTCGCTGCACTCACGGCGGTGCTGCCCTTTACGTGGCTAATTGCGATTGCTCTCGGCACGGCATTTAGTGTGCTGCTAATTTTGGGAAGCGGCGAAAATTCATGGCTGGTGATCCGCCGGCTAGCACTTGCTCTCTTCGCGCCAATCGTGTTGCTTATGCCGTGGTCCCTTGGGCTGATCACACATCCGGCCGAATTCTTTTTGCAGCCCGGGATTGAAAGCTCCGCACTTAGCGACCCGAACGTTAATGCGGTCGACGTGTTACTGCTCCACCCCGGTGGCCCGGGGATGACCCCGCTTTGGGTCACCGTCGGATTACTTGTGGCTGGGTTCGCCGCGCTCTTGCGTCGAAATCGAGCAACCTACATCCTGGCCTGTTGGGCGGTGGCGGGATGCGCACTGGTGGTTGGGGTACTTCAAACGGTTATCTCGGTGACCCCGATTGACTCGGTCTCGGCAATTCGTACTTGGCCCGGTGGTGCGACATTGCTGCTAAGTGCTGCGTTGATCCTGGCCGCGAGTATTGCGACCGATGGCTTGCGTGAGCGCATGGTTGGTGTCAGTCTCAACATCAGTCAACCTTTCATAGTCCTTGTTGTGGTTGTTGCCGTCCTCGCTCCGGTGCTCTCGGCGGCTTATTGGTTCTCGGTTGCCGATGGACTTTTGCGCAAGGCGCCATTTGCGGCGGTCCCTGCATTTGTTGAAGCCGATGCACTGGGCGGTCAGGCGCCACGAACTTTGGTGCTGCGTCAAGATCGCGATGGCGCGGTGCAATACACCTTGGTAAATGGTGCCGGGCCTAGTCTCGGTGATGCCGATGCGGCCCCACCTGGGCAGGTGTGGGCGGAAATTGATCCGCTGGTTGCCGGTTTGGCTTCGGGGCGTGGCGGTGATGAAGTTGCGGGGCTCGCCGGATACGGGGTGCGCTATGTGATCTTGGCTGCAGGCACTTCAAGGTCGTTGATACCGGTCTTGGACGGTGAGCCTGGCTTGCGCCGGTTAGCAAGTGCCAGCGGTGAAGTCCTTTGGCGGGTCGCGGGGGTTACTTCGCGGGCGCGCCTGATAGCGGGTGCGACGACGACTCCATTGTCCGTCGTGCTGGCACCGACGGGCGCCGCTTGGGTTGGGATTGATCCGTATCTGGATCAACTAATCGATACCGGGCCGGTTGGTCGCGAACTTATTGTCGGCGCCGTGGCAGCGCCGGGTTGGCGCGCAACCATGGTTGGCAAAGATGGATCGCCGCAGCAGGAGCTCGAGGCGCAGGTTCCAGCCGGCCAACTTGGCTGGTCACAAGGATTTATCGCTCCGGCAGGTGGCGGTCAAGTTGTGATCAGTTTCGATCAAGGACAACGCACACTTTGGCTGTGGTTGCAGTTCGCGGTCTTATTCGTGTTGGTCGTACTCGCACTCCCATCGAGGCAACGACGCGATCCCGACCCAGATGAACAAGATGTTCAAGATTTTCAGGATTCAAACGATGATATTGCTCCTCGACCCAATTCGAAACCTGAGCCCGGTTCTATAACCCCGTCAAATGTGATTATTCGATGAACAAGTTGCGCTCAGCGCGCGTTTTAGTTATTGCGATCGCGATCACTGCTTTAGTGGTTGCCGGTGGATGGTTTATTCAACTGCGCACGCCCGTTGCTGAGCCGCCTCCACTTGCGATCGAACCAATCGGCTCGTCGGTGCTTATCTGCCCGGAGCCTGGGGCAAATGCTGAACTTGGTGTTCGGGTTACGGCGGCCGTGGTGCCCGGCCAGCCCGGCCAAGACGCCGGTTCCGGCAGCGCGCGGCTTGAGACCTTGCCCGGTAAGACCTCTGCCGAGGCGGCGATCGTGGGCCCGGGCGGTCAGGTGGAGATCGATGCTTTTGGCGAGAAGTTGCCACCAATTAGAGCGATCGCTGTGGGCTCGTACGCACCAGGTTTCATCGCTGATCAGTGGGGGCGTGATCCGCGCGGCACCGGCCGCGGGCTGGCCAGTACCGCCTGTGCGCCCGCTGCGTCTGAATTCTGGTTCGTTGGTGGAGGATCAGTAGTTGGGCGACAAACCCGCGTGGTGCTCGTTAATCCTGATGAGAATGCTGCCGTTGTTGACGTCTTGATTTATGGTACGGGTGGTTTGCTGGATGCACCGGGTGGTCGCGGGCTAGTAGTACCACCTGGTTCACGCTTGGCAGTGCGCCTCGATGCACTTACTCCGGGCGAGAAGAGCACTGCATTTCATGTGATCGCGCGTACTGGGCGTATTGGCGCTGCGATTGACGACCAGCAAATGTCAGGATTGCAATCTGTTGGCGCTGACTGGATTTCGCCCGCGGCGGCGCCCGCCACCACGGTTTATGTGCCAGGAGTGCTCCCCGGTCAGGGTGCTCGGGTGCTTTCGGTGGTGGCACCCGGTAACGACGATGCCATTGTCAACATTCGCATCATCTCGTCAATTGGCACTTTCGCTCCGGCCGAGCGTGACCGCGTCCAAGTACCGGCTGGCACAGTAATAAGTGTCGACATGTCTACGGTTACCGGCGAGCAACCGGTGACTTTGGAGTTGACGTCAGATCAACCAATCGTTGCGGGCATGCGGCAATTCTTTGGCGGCAAGCAAAAGCAGGAAGATACGTCGTTCACCGCAGGCGCGCAGCCATTTGACGGCCCGGCGGCGGTTAGCGGCCTACCGGTGAGAGCGGCAACAGATGTGCGGCTGGCTATCACCGCACCCCTTGAGGCGGTGAGCGTAGATGTAGTTTTCTTGCCGTATCGCGGCCGGCGGGAGGTGTCCGTGGCGACGGCGCCACAGCGCATCAACGTGCCCGCCGGCCAAGTTAAGTTCATTCTGCTTCGTCCACCTGAGGGTATTGAGTGGTTCACTGCCGTTGTTACACCTACGGTTGATTCGGGCCCAATTTTGCTCGCCCACCGAGTGCGCGAGCGCTCCCGTTATGGGGATTTGATCACCGGGTATCCGTGGGCCCCGCTACGCACCGAGGTCACGGTTCCGGCCGCCGAACAGGACTCCGGAGTCACTGTGCGCTGATGGCTGTCCGGTTTACTCTCAGGTAGTGCGGCGCGCCGCGCGAAAACGAGGTGCTGGTCGGGCTACGTTTTCGTCGTGAGCCGTCGCCGTTGTTCGAAGCCATCATGTAATGGCGCGGCGTCGTCAACCCTCACTTATGTTTATGCCGACTCAACAGCGGTGCTCGGTCCGCTGGCAACTTATGCTGAGCCACATTGCTACGACCTGTGCCAGATGCATAGTGAACGGATGACCGCACCAATCGGTTGGGAGATTGTCAGGATCACCCCCGATCCAGATGCCCTCAAGCCAACAAGTGATGATCTCGAAGCGTTGGCAGATGCCGTGCGTGAAGCTGCGCGGCCGAGGTATCTACCCGATGCGGAACCGCCGCCGCTGCCTAGTGGGTCGGTCGAAGTAGCGCGCCGCGGCCACCTACGCATGTTGACGAGCGTTGAAATACCTGAAGTGCCGCTGGATCAGCTTTTTGATGAGGATTTCGAACCCAGGTAGCAGCGGTGTTGGTGGAAGCCGCACTTAGATAGCCTGAGCCCATGAGCAACTTGGACTCCCCGACCTTTTCCGGGGCCAACCTAACTGCCGTTATCAAGGCCTACGACATCCGAGGGATTTACCCCCAGCAATTGGACGAGAATCTCTCCCATGCGGTCGGAGCAGCTTTTGTTCGGGTAGTCCGTGCCGCGGTGCGCGATGGTGGGCCGGGAGTCATTGCAATTGGTCACGACATGCGGCCTTCTGGGCCAGATTTAGTTGCTGCGTTCGCGCAAGGGGTGCGCGAGCAAGGCTGTGATGTCATCGAAATTGGTTTAGCCAGCACCGACGGTCTGTACTACGCCTCTGGTGCACTTGGTATCCCCGGTGCCATGTTCACGGCCAGCCACAACCCGGCTAAGTACAACGGGATCAAACTTTGTCGCTCCGGCGCAGCACCGGTAGGCCAAGACACCGGACTTCGAGAGATCCGCCTGCTGGTTGAAAATGGCGTTCCGGCCTTTGATGGTCCATTGGGGGAGTTGCGCCATCAGGATTTATTGGCCGACTACGCACTATTCCTTCGCAATCTTGTTGACGTGTCGGGCGTGCGCCCACTGCACGTGGTAGTTGACGCCGGCAACGGTATGGGTGGCTACACCGTACCGGCGGTTCTGGGGGAGGCCGCGGGGTTGCCGCGCCTACCTCTGACAATCGATGAGATGTTTTTTGAACTTGATGGCTCGTTCCCAAATCACGAAGCCAATCCGATTGATCCGGAGAACTTGGTTGATTTGCAAAAACGGGTCCTCGAGGTCGGAGCCGATCTTGGTTTGGCTTTTGACGGGGATGCCGACCGCTGTTTTGTAATTGATGAGCGCGGTGAAATCGTCAGCCCGTCAACTTTGACCGCGCTGATTGCAGCGCGTGAGCTAGCTAAGCATCCAGGCTCGATGATTATTCACAACTTAATCACGTCTAAAGCGGTTCCTGAAGTGATTGCCGAATGCGGTGGAACGCCGGTACGCACCCGCGTGGGCCACTCTTTCATCAAAGCGAAAATGGCTGAGACGGAAGCGGTTTTTGGTGGTGAACATTCGGGCCACTTCTACTTCCGAGATTTCTGGCGTGCCGATTCCGGAATGTTGGCGGCACTCTATGCAATTGCGGCGCTTGGCGAAACTTCCGAAGGAACCACGATGTCGAGTCTGCTCAAGTCATATGACAGATATGCAAGCAGTGGTGAGATAAACACTGAGGTAGTCGACCAGGAGGCGACCACTCTGGTGATTCGCAATACTTACGGCGCCGGTGCTGGTATCGAAACCGATGATCTTGATGGGTTAACCATCACGGCGCCCACATGGTGGTTTAACGTACGTCCGAGTAACACTGAACCATTGCTCCGCCTAAATGTTGAAGCAGACGAGGTGGCTGTCATGGAGCAGATACGCGATGAGGTGCTCGCAATAATGCGAGGGGGAGTGTCATGAGTGTCGGGCCGCTGGGTTTAAGTGCAGCCTTGTGGAAGGTGTTGGCATGCCCGTGTCCGCAGCACGCACCGGTCGCCGCCGATGAACTAACCGGTCAAATCGCCTGCACCAAGTGTGATGCGCGTTTTGAGGTATTGGACGGTATCCCGATCATGTTGCTGGATTCAGCGGATCAGGGCTGAGCATGCTCGTTGTTCGCGGTGCGATTAAGGATTATGCCTGGGGTATCACCGATGGCCTGGCCCCTTGGGCTGGTGAGCACACCGGAGGCCCACAGGCGGAATTGTGGTTCGGGGTCCACCCGGGTGGCCCGTCCCCGCTTGTTGATGCTGACGGCGATGAAACCGGTGAAGTCCTCGCGGATAAATTTGATATTGCGGCGATCCCGCTCTTGGTCAAGATCCTCGCGGCGGCGCGACCACTAAGTGTGCAAGTGCATCCCCAATTGGCGATCGCTGCGGCTGGCTGGCAAGCGCAGCAGGTACCTGGTGCACCTCGGGTACTAAGTGATCCATTCGAAAAAACTGAAATGCTTATTGCCTTAAAGCCCTTCGAGGCTTTTGCTGGTTGGCGTGATCGTGAACAGGTGGTTGCTGTATTAAAGGAGCTGCCCGGAGCCCAAGATGCGATAGCGCGCCTTCTGGCGGATGACTTAGGTGGAGCTATCGGTGCCCTGCTGGCACTTGGAACGTCTGAGCGAATTGCCGCACTCGAGGCTGCCACCAGGGCGGCGGGTCTGCCCGCGGATGAAGTGGCGGCCTACTCGACGGTGGCCGAGAATTATCCCAATGATTCAGGTGCACTGGTGACCGTGCTACTTGACTATTTGAGCCTTGCCGCTGGTGAAGCGGTGTACGTGCCAGCCGGGGTCCCGCATAGTTACATCCGCGGCATCGGGCTTGAGGTGATGACTTCTAGTGACAATGTGATTCGACTTGGGTTGACCAGCAAGCCGGTGTTCGTGGATCGTGCCGTTGCTGCACTTTGCCCAGACCTTAACCCGCAGATAGTCCGATCGGTGTTCGGAGACACTCTGTGGCCGGTGAACTCTCCATTCGTGGTGCGCATGCTCACCGAAGGTTCCGAGCGCATCCCGATGGGCGCTTATCGCATTCTCCTGCTCATTGAAGGCACCGCTCGGGTAGTTTCAGATGCGGCAGAGATAACTTTGCGTCCGGGCACCGCTGCCGTAATGGCGGCTGATGATCCAGACGCCCACGTTGAGGCTGACGGTCTGGTTGCCATAGTCCAATCCACCGAGCGTTAAGGGGAGTAGATGAGCACCGAGGGTGGCAAAAAGGCGATTATCGCCGCGCTGATGGCGAATATTGGCATCGCGATAAGTAAATTCGTTGCCTTTATATTCACCGGATCCTCCTCGATGCTGTCAGAAGCCATCCACTCGGTTGCCGACTCGAGTAATCAGGTATTGCTGCTCGTCGGAAATAAGCGCTCGCTGAAGCCCGCCGATGAGAAGCACCCATTTGGGTATGGTCGTCGTCGCTTCGTTTACGGATTCATTGTTGCCGTGGTGCTGTTCCTCATTGGTGGACTTTTCTCACTTTATGAAGGGCTTCATAAGTGGCAGGACCCTGAACCACTAAACGATTGGTGGATTGCGGTACTAGTTCTAGTTATCGCCATTGGCCTGGAAGCATTTTCCTTTCGCACCGCGCTGCGTGAAGCAAATAAATCACGCGGCAAAAGGTCACTTGCGAATTTTGTTAAGGATTCGAGGCAGCCTGAACTGCCAGTGATTTTACTCGAAGATGCCGGTGCGCTAGTGGGTCTGGTGTTCGCATTGATCGGTGTGGGGATGGCGGTCATCACCGGTGATGGTCGCTGGGATGCGGTTGGCGCCATGGCGGTTGGCACCCTGCTGGTTGTTATCGCCATCTTCTTGGCGATGGAGATGGCCACGATGCTGGTGGGCGAGAGTGCGCTGCCAG
>WLHM01000170.1 GCA_009702725.1 Actinomycetota bacterium
CATAAGTTCCCAGGATCGCCTGTGAACCAACCACAATGACTTCTTGCTGCCTGATTATCTGGCAGGAGGTGCGTATTGCATGCTCGAGTTGACTGCGCTTCATCTGTTTACCGCCGAAAGCACCTCTTGGCGCTTCGACTCAGCCAAGATTCCACCAAGCGGAGACACTTCACGCATCTGGATTGAATCGATGCTAATTGAGGTCATAACTTGACGGATCGCACGAAGGTCGTCGGCAGCAACGAGCGCGGCCCATCGATCTAAGTTCCGCAGGTGTGGCTGACCGCGTGTCGAGCCCCGAAACCGGTGTAGATTTTCGACAGCAACTGGCCGCCAAACTTGCCAAGACTCGGGGCTCAATTCCAGCGCGAGTCGTTCGTGGAGTCGCCAACGGCGTTCACTTGACCGGTCCAACTCGACCCGCACCGACCTCCGCGTTACTTCAAGGCGGTGGCCCATGCACGAAAGCAATCGATCGAGCATTTCGTCGCTTAAGTCGATTCGCCTATGCATCATCTGGCTCAAACTCGGCTGCTTCACACCGCTTAACTCCGCTAGCTTGGCCTGCGTCATACCGACATCGACCATTACTTGCTGCAGGATCTCGGCACGTTCCATGCGAAAAGCATGCACACAATACTATGTTAGTTGAGTTCCAGCAGGGCCCTCAGCTGCGCAGCATCATCAACAATTGCGACCGCTCCGGCTTCGGTCAACTCCGCGCGCGACCCATAACCCCAGAGCACCCCGATGGTTGGAATGTCGAACGCTTTGGCCCCGAGCACATCATGGCTGCGGTCACCGACCATATGGATGTCGGTGGCGGCTGGATCGTCAATACCTAGTTCTTCAAGGGTGTGGGCAATGACGTCAGCCTTATGTTGGCGGGCACCATGCATTTCGGCGCCACCGATAAAGGTGAAATAGCCGTCAAGCCCAAAGTGGGTCAGGATTCGGGTTGCCGATTCAGTTGGCTTCGAAGTCGCAGTAGCGATAGTTGCACCCTGGGTTTGGAGGTCGGCGAGGATTTCTGGTAGGCCCGGGTAGACGGCGTTTTCAAACTCACCAACGTCGTGGTATCGCTCGCGATATTTGGCGATCATCTGCGTGCTCTCCGCTGGAGTTACCCCAAAATGATTGATGAAGGTATCAACAAGTGGCGGACCGAGAAAGCTGCGCATGGCCTCGTCATCGGGGCCTTCCAAACCCAAATCTGCGAGGGCGTAGCGAATACAGGCGATAATGCCGGGCGCTGAGTCGGTAATGGTGCCGTCAAGGTCAAAGAGCACTACGCGCGAGTTGGTCACCGCGGCATCATGTCATGATCAAACAAAGGGCCTGCGTATGGGAACCTTGGCTCGTGTCAATCATGGTGGTGGCCCATCGCGGCTCAAATAAAGATGAACCGGAGCACAGCCTGGCCGCCTATTTGTTGGCCGTGGAGGAAGGTGCTGACGGCGTTGAGTGTGATGTTCGCCTTAGCGCGGATGGCACCTTGGTATGTGTTCACGACCGCAGGGTCAGCCGCACCAGTGATGGCCGCGGGGTGGTGTCGGCGCTGACCTTGCCCGAACTTGAGCTCCATGATTTCAGTGGCGGGCCGTCAGTCTGGCGTGATTTTGAAGACCCGCGGCCTGATGAAACAAGAAGTCGAATTTTGACGTTACGCACCATGCTGGCGACAATGCTTGATGCCTCATCGACCGTCACCTTTTCAATCGAGACCAAGCATCCAACGCGTTATGGCGCCTATGTTGAGCAGTCCTTGGTCGAACTCCTTGAGTACTTCGGCTTACTGCGCCCAGCTAAGGATGGATCGCCGCGGGTGCGCCTGATGTCATTTAGCTCGTTGGCGCTGCGGCGAATGCGCAAGATGGCACCGGGCACCCCGACGGTGCTCCTGATGGGCAACCTGCACCTTTGGCGCAAGAGTGGTTGGTTGCCCCGTGATGTTGATATTGCGGGGATTTCGATTGAGGCGCTGAGAAAACACCCGGGGTATGTGGCATTTTCGCATGCTAAAGGCCACCAGGTACATGTGTGGACAGTGGATCAACCAGCTGATGTCGCGCTTTGCGTTGAGACCGGAGTCGATGCAATTATCAGTAATAAGCCTGCCATGGTGCGCGAGGTTTTGGGCATTGCGTAGATTTGCGCCATGGGTAAACAATCGAAAATGGCCAAGCAGGTTAAGCAGGCAGCCGCTGATGTTTTAGCAGGCAAAAGTGTCGATGCGGCAGATGTGCCAGTTGTTGGGCTGCGAGAGCCCTGCCCGTGCGGTTCGGGCCGCCGCTACAAGGCTTGCCACGGCAAACCTTCAGGTTCAGTTAACACCCTGCGGGCCTTCGAAGGCTTCGCTTCCGAATGCGACCTAATCGCCATGCGCGAACTCGTGCCGGCGGCTACCGCACCTTTGACCTTGAATGATGGCTCTGGTCGCGCTGTAACAATTGCCTCGGTGTTGCCGATGGCATGGCCGGCTCTGGTGCGCGCCGATGGCACGATCATGTTGGGCTTGCAGGTGAACACCGACAACGGTGATGTCAGCCGCGATCTTGGCTCGGCGTTAGCCCGCGCTTTGGAGACCGAGCCCGGTAATCCGGTGCCACCAACTCGCGACATGACAGGTGCCCCCAGGCTGCAGGAGCTAGTGGATGTCTCGTTGCCACTGGACATCAGCGTGCACGAAGGTTTTGACTTCTGGATCGATGGCGACGACCTGACAACGGAACTTAAAGAATCTTTGGAGCGGGCAAATTCATACGCCCACCCAACTACGCGACTCAAATCTGTGGAGGCGGCCTACTGGACCGAAATGGGGCCCAAGGAGCACCTTCGGTGGGTGATGCCGCAGGAGGAAGAACCGCTACTGAATGCACTTTCACGCTTGCACGCGCGCGAAGAAACGTCGCTCGGTGAGAACACCCGCTTGGTCGGCATGTTCCGAGCGCAGGGCCTGATGGCTCCGGTTTGGGATTTACCGCTGGGATTTGGCGCAGAGGCGTGTGAAGTGCCAGCGGCTAAGTTCGCTGAGCGCCTTGCCGCTGCATTGACTGAGAGCGCTCCGCTTACGGATTCGGAGCGTCGGGCGCGGGCGGGTCTGACGACACGTCAGGTGACTTTGCGTTAGCCGCTTTATTCTGCGCTAGTACATCGGTGGCTAACGTAGGCCACATTACTGGTGTGGGAGTATTGCGCGCTCCGGTCCAAGGGGCTGGGGTGGCGTCTAATCTGCGCAGCAATGCGTACATCGGAAACTCATAGGTTGCTCGAATCCTGCGAAACATCTCCCACGCATCCTCGATTTCAACCTCGAGAGGGAAGTCAGATCTGCGCAGGATGTCAACGGCGTAATCGAACTCCGTGCGAGTAAGAGTCGATGTCATTGTTTCCGCACTAGTGAAACGGTTAAAGCGGGTCTCCGCTAGCGCATTTGAAGTATCGGTCGCTGCGGCCTCGTGAACCGCGGCTATCGCGGCGTCGCGGGCCGGCACCTTAAGTTGCTCAGGTCTGACTTGACTACCACTCGTGACTTTGCGCGCCCAGAGACTCCGGAACGGCACATAGTAAAGTCTCGATTTATTCGCTGCGAAGAAGACGTACAGCGTCTGAACTGATTCAGAGCCGTGCAGCAAAGTGACGTATGCGGGAGTGCGTGGCAAACTGGCGTTGAGTGCAATCATCAAAGCGCTGGCGTCCATAGCGCTTAGCAGTGAAACCAAGAAGTGTCTGGTTCCGCGGCCAGATCGGACATACATCAACATCGGGTACGTGATATGAGTCATGCGCAATTTTGCCGCCCATGGTGCCCACTTACCTAAATGCATCGGCAGATCCGGAAGTGATTTAGCGAGGGAAATCCGCGAAAGTAGTTCAGGGCCCCAGGCGGGCTCACCGGCATCCGTTGCCATGAGGGTCACCGGGACTTCACGGTCGATGAAGGTCTGGTAGAGGGCAGGCAGGTACCCGATCATTAATGCAATCACTACCGGGCCTGTTATGGCGGCAAAGAAATCAAGCAGTGTCGCATTACTACTGCCGTTGTCATAGGCAAAGCCCAGTGTCAGCAAACTTGATCCAGATTGGACAATTGAAGCCCCGAGTGGTTGCCCGCTGATTCCGTAGATCAAGAATCCGTAGGCAAAGATGTAGCACATCAGCC